>NZ_WBKL01000151.1:0-41705 GCF_015714705.1 Nostoc sp. NZL
CAAAATTAATGGGACAGACCACTAGTGGTCTGTCCCATTAATTTTGAGGGGGTTGAGAAACGAACCGCAAAGGACGCAAAGGGCGCAAAGGAAGAAAAATTAAGAATGAGTTTACCGATCATATTTAATGAGACAGACCACTAGGTGATGAAGCAGACAAGCTTGAACATACCTTGAACCAGGAATTTCACCAAGCGCACATCATGCGTGATGACCACACACACAAAGAATGGATACAAGCAATCCTCGACTTTATTGCCGGAGGCGAGGCACATGTTGATTTACCGCTTGATGTCCGTGGGACAGCATTTCAAAAACAAGTGTGGCAAGCATTGCAAAAAATTCCCTATGGCGAAACCCGCACTTACACAGATATTGCTCGTGATATTGCCAAACCTCAGGCAGTTCGTGCGGTGGGTAATGCTTGTGGAGCTAATCCGATAGCGCTGATTGTACCGTGTCATCGGGTGCTGCGGAGTGATGGCAGTCTTGGTGGTTATCACTGGGGGATTGAGCGTAAACAAAAACTGCTTATACAAGAATCGAAATTTTTTAAAGATGACTCAAACACCTGAACTAGAATCGTTGACTCAAGAAAGCCTGACCCGTGGTTTAATGGTGCTTGCCAATCTTGATAGCGATTTGGCTCGGATTTTAGAAACACTGGGGCCTCCACCGATGTGGCAAAGAGAACCAGGTTTTGCAACGCTGTTGTGCATAATTCTGGAACAACAAGTTTCCGTAGCGGCTGCAAAGGCTGTATTTACCCGACTATGTGGGGTTGTTGTAACTTTGACAGCAGAAAATTTTCTGATATTAGATGATGTTCAATTGAGAGGAATTGGATTCAGTCGGCAAAAGATTCTATACTGTCGTGGGTTGGCGAATGCGATCGCAACTGGTCAGCTTGACCTCAGCAAGCTGGAAAGAATGGACGAAACTACTATCAGAACTGAGTTAAAGCGCCTCAAAGGTATAGGAGACTGGACGGTTGATATTTATTTGCTCATGGCGCTGCAACGTCCTGATGTCTTTCCTAAAGGCGATTTAGCGATCGCGATCGCTTTACAAAAACTCAAAAACTTGGCGACGCGTCCAACACCAGTTCAACTAGAAGCAATGACACAGCACTGGCGACCGTGGCGAGCAGTTGCTGCAAGACTTCTATGGCACTACTACTTGAGTAATGCCAAATCTTCATAAACTTGCACATAATCATTGCTCCTTGGTACTTGGCAGTTTGTTTAATAAATATAATTAAATGGTAGAAAATCAATTAAGCCTAACACCAGAAAAAGCAGATAAAGCTTCAAAAATCCTGCCGATAATAACAGTTATAACCGCATTATTAGCTTTATCGGCGACAGCAATACTTATTAAAATTGCTGTTAGGGAAATGAGCGCCGCCGCTACATTTTTTAATCGCTTATGGATAGCCACTATTATCTTTGGATTATGGAGTGGAATTAACCAAGCACGGACTCAGATTACGGATGATGAACCTGTATTACGACAGCAATCTTATCCAATCAAAGATATAGCGTTTTTAATAGTAGTGGGTCTAGTTCATGTATTAGGCCGATTATCTTGGACTTGGTCGCTAACCCAGACTGGTGCTGCTAATGCTAATGCGTTAGGTAGTCTCAATCCGCTATTTACTACATTAGGAGGTTGGCTGTTTTTTAATCAAATTTTTGGGCGCAAATTTATCATGGGTTTAATATTAGCCATAATCGGCGCGATCGCAGTTGGATTTGAAGATTTATTACGCTCTAATAATAATTTTACAGGTGATGCTGTTGCCCTCATCTCATCGATATTTTATGCAGCAAACTTTTTACTTATCGAGCAAATCCGCAATAAGTTTTCAATTATTACCATCCTTATGTGGCGCTGTGTCATCGCAACTTCATTAATGCTCCCAGTAGTGCTAATCTTTGAAAAACAAGTTTTCCCAGTTTCTTTGTCAGGTTGGTTAGTAGTATTTGCACTAGGTGCTATTTGTGAAGCCTTGGGTCATGGGCTAATTGTATACAGCCTGAAAACTTTTTCTTCAGGATTCCTCTCTTTACTCTTGCTACTCAATCCAGTGATTGTTGCTATTCTTGCTTGGATACTTTTTTCTGAAAACTTGAGTGTTTTTAACTTCCTAGGTTTGGGTCTAATTTTAGGTGGTATCTATCTAGCTATTTCTACTAAAGAATCTATTAAATCTACAGTTAATATCCCCATGCAGTCCCCAGCGGAAAGTAAATCTTAACAAGTTCGTAGTCAAGACTTTAGTCCTGATTTTCTAAGCACTAAACTACTTACTAGCAACCCTTAAAACTTCATAGACAATTGATTTTTGATAGCGGGCTGGTTCCTGCTTGGCGCGATCGCGGGCACAATTCAGAGCAGCTTGCACTCATTCGGAAGCCACCACCGCGATCGCTGCAAGACTTTTATGGCACTACTAGCTGCAATGCTTTTCGGATAAACCCAACAATCTCTCTTTTGGTCTGGGGAAAGGTTACTCGGCTTGGGGTAAAGGTAAATTCAACGAAGAGGCAGGGGGAAGGGGGCAGGGAGCAGGGAGAAATGACCCCTGACTCCTGCCGTGGAGCAGAGCGGAACATGTTCTTACGTCCCCCACTTCTATTAAGTGGTTCTCGTTCAGGTGGGGTCGAATCCCCATCTTAACTATCCCCCTTGCTCCCTGCTCCCTGCCCCCCTGCCTCTTGTTTAAACCTTTTCCCCCTTAACCGAAAAGTATTGCTACTACTTGAGTAATGCCAATGGGAAGTCGGTTACAGTTTACCCGTAAAGACCCTCTCAGCCGGGCCTGTCATATAAACCCGTTGGTCGATTTCTGACCATTCAATTTGCAGAGGGCCACCTGGTAATTCTATAGTTGCAGTGCGATCGCATTTCCCTGTTAACACTCCAGCTACCAAGGAAGCACAAGCACCAGTCCCACAAGCCAATGTAATCCCAGCACCCCGTTCCCACACCCGCATTTTCAAATAGTCACGGCGTACCACTTGAATAAATTCGGTATTTATGCGTTGGGGAAAAACTGGGTGATGCTCAAATTTCGGGCCTATGATTTCTAGCTCAATTGCTGCTACATCTTCCACAAAGGTAATGCAGTGGGGATTTCCCATATTTACACAGGTGACATCCCAAGTTTGTCCCGCCACCTCTAACAGCTGAGAAATTACTTTTTCTTGAGCGGGTGCAAGAGTGGTAGGAATTTCGCTAGCGAGTAACCTAGGTAAACCCATGTCTACTTTAACTTGACCATCAGATAAGAGTTGGGGAGTCATTACACCACCCAAAGTATGAATGCGATATGAGTCTTTATTCCGGGATTCGCCTTCTAAGTCTGCTAAAAAGCCAGCTAAACAGCGAATGCCATTACCACACATTTCCGGTTCTGAACCATCGGAATTAAAAATCCGCATGGTGTAGTCAGTGCCGTTTTCTCCCGGTAGGGCAAAAATTACACCATCAGCACCGATACCAAAGTGGCGATCGCACAACTTGATGGCTTGCTCTGGTGTCACTACAGGCTCAGATGACGAGCGATTGTCAATCAAAATAAAGTCGTTGCCTAGACCATGATACTTAGTAAATTCGATTGCCATTTCTTCAAGGATGAATTATCAAGGATTAGTTACTCTTTATTTTGCCTTGTAGGTTCATCTTTACTAAAAATGCTTACCGAATTTGACACCACTTTGCCTAGTATTAGACAAGTCCAAAACCTGATTAAACAAACAATACCAGTAGAATTCAAGCTGCTGACTGGTGATGTGATCACAGGAAAGGTTTTATGGCAAGATCCACAGTGTATCTGTATTGCTGATGAAAACAGTCAGCAAACCACTGTTTGGAAACAAGCGATCGCATATATCAAGCCGAAAACAAGTTAGAAGTAGTATTATTTCCGCTTAAATAACCGTCATTGCGACCGAACGCAAGTGCGTCTCGTAGAGAAGGGTAGCAATCTTCCAAAAACCTGTGATAGCTACCCTGCGGGAACGCCAAAGGTAAACTTTAGTTGAAAAATTAGCCATCAGCGACATAAATTATAATATTCTAGCCGCGATCGCCCTTGGCTATACTGCAAAACAACTCAAACTCCGTATATCTGAGTGAAAATCGATAAATTCTTGTAGTTCTTAGTTAGCGTTGGCGCAGCATTCGGCTGCAAAAGTTACTAACGGGGAAGATAAAAAGTCTACATCTGGCTAGACTTTACTATATTTTTAATGAAGTTTAGCTATAGTTCTCACTACCTGTGTTAATCTTAAGTACCCAAGCCGCGCCGCTATTTTTGGTTGCTGTATCTAGCCAATTGTAATTATTAAACTGACATTAAATATTGAGAGATTGAATTATGAAATCCTCTTCTATCACCTTAGTCTTTGTGATTAGTGCACTTGCTCTTCCCCAGAGTGCTTATGCTAACGAAGAAAATGTTCCTATCGATCGCAATCAGGCTGAAGTTCTATTGACAGAGCCAGCCACGATTAACGCTACATGGAGTAATTTTATCGGAGAGACTAATAATCCTAAACAAACTGCTGAATCAATTTCGCTAGTGCAGGATCGAGGTTGCCAAAAGATTAACCCGCTTGAGTTCATCAATAACCCAGAGGCTTTTTTTAAGCAATGTCAAAAGCCAACAAATACCCAAAGTTCTCAAAGTACTGAACCAATTGAGTATCTCAAGGTTCCTAAACTTGACTCTGGTATTAGTGTGACAGTCACTCAATTTTGATATAGGCAATTTTATAACAATAAATAGCTAATTGTTGGTAGTTTAATCTATCTAGATAATTTACGCTAAAACATGGAGCAAATATTTATGCTGGCTGCTTTAGCTCAAAGCAGAAAAGTTTGGCCGGAATGTTTGCCGAACCTAGCAGTCGCCTGTGTAATCATAGATGCCCAAGAGATAATACAATACGCTTAGGTTAAGGCTTAACTCTTTGTCAAACAAAGTCAATTTTTTAACGAACCGCATACTCCTAGGTCGAAGCAAGCTAGCAAGAGCGTCTCGTTAGAGAAGGACGCATAGAAACGTTCGCGTAGCGTCTCCGAAGGAGAAGGGTAGGGCGCAAAGGAAGAGAAAAAAGGGAAGAAAGAAATGCTTAACTGAACTGTATTGAGAGATAATAGCTCAAGAGTAGACACAGGCACCAGGAAAACTCCATCCTGAGGCTGACGCACTTAACCAGATTCAAGGCAAAGCTTTCGACTTTTTGAAAATGTACGTAACTCTTGAACCTTGTTCTTTTCATGGACGCACACCTACATCTGCTTTAGCGATCGCTCAAAATCATCGTATAGATGATATATATATGTATCTATAGTTGATCCAGACCCCCGCAATAATAGTCAGGGATTAGACATTCTCACAAAAGCAGGAAAGACAGTTCATTTTGGGTTATGCGCCAATAAAGTAGATGCTTTTTTGAACTAATATCTAATAAAGGGATGGCTGAAGAGTTAGGTTAAAGTTTCAATATAGTATTGTTTTCCCAAAAATCTTTTCGCTTCAGTCGGATATTAGTGGTGATCGTGGGTCTTGCTGTCTTGATAAGTATTATTCTTGGTGTTAATGTGACCACTGTTACTACTTTTAGTCCAAAAAATGTTTCCAGGAGTAATTACATTGATAATACCGCATTCGATACAGATGTCTGCGTGCATTACGACACAAGTGCAATTTTCACAGATACTTGCGTCTTTGTCGTCCTAAATCCCTAATTACTAATTACAAGTATTTAACCAGACTTTCAATAAACAAGGTAGCTATGCTGTCTTGCAGGAGGTAGAAGAAAAGAAGATTTGAATTGTTTGCTTTTTATAAGGCGCGGTGTACGCCAGTTGAACTGCTCCTAAAAAAGCTGTTATTAAGCAGAGGAGGCTGGGTAAAGTTCTTTCTTCCATGCTTACTTAAAACCTTACATACCCGGCTTGATCTGATTGGAACATGTAGCAAAAATTAGAGGTAAAGAATAGATATTCTATGTTTAATAACTTGTCATTTAATGAAAATAAAATTTAAAAATAACCAGAGCATCATCACTGTAGATCAACAAAGATCAATAATATTATTATGTTTTCAAAACTTAAATTATAAAGTATATAATGTTTTAGTTTTAATAAATTCTTCCTGTAATAAAATCGTTTTTGGAGAAATTTACATTTTTTAGAAACTGCATTGGATAAATAAAGTAATAATTATGTTTCCAGATATGCAATGATCAATAATAAAGCAGTGTAATTGGTTTGAAAGATATGGTGATGATACTTTAGGTAATTGATTTGTCACTACTGATGATGTTATTATTAAAGGGTAGGTTGATTTTGGGTTTATTATCTCCAAGAATTAACTTGTAATGTATCATAGACTAGAATTCATCAGTATTGCCAATTGATTGATTAGCAGTGTGAATGGCTATGGGTCTGAATATCTAGACTTGATACCAATAAATTGATGAGGTTACAGAGGAGCAAATAACCATGAGCAACTTAACATCTCCACATACCGAAGTTCAAAAAACGAAGAAAAAAAGTTTAGCCGCAGATAAAAAACCTCGAGCTACAGATGATATTGTGCGTAGTTATCTGCAAGAGATCGGGCGTGTAGATTTGTTGACTCGTGAACAAGAGGTTATTTTTGCCCAACAAGTGCAGCAGATGATGAATTTACTAGCTGCTAAGGAAGAATTGGCTGTGAAATTAAAGCACGAACCCACGCTGCAAGAATGGGCAGATCAGGTGGAGTCAAGTGTTGAGTTGCTAGAGCAACAGCTAAGTCAAGGACACCAAGCCAAGCAGAAAATGATTCAGGCTAATCTCCGGTTAGTGGTAGCTGTGGCGAAGAAATACCAGCACCGCAACCTGGAATTTATGGATTTAATTCAAGAAGGTACTTTGGGTTTAGAGCGAGGGGTGGATAAATTTGATCCTGCTCTTGGTTATAAGTTTTCTACCTACGCTTATTGGTGGATTCGTCAAGGAATCACACGAGCGATCGCTCAACAAGGACGTACAATTCGTTTACCTATCCACGTCTTTGAGAAACTGAACAAAATTAAGCGGGTGCAGCGTGAATTATCTCAACAGTTGGGTCGTGTTCCCACTACTGCTGAAATTGCCAGCGCGTTATCTTTGACACCTAGCCAAGTTCGAGAGTGTTTGTACTTGGCGCGTCAACCCTTCTCCTTAGAGGCGCGAGTTGGTGAACAACAAGATACAGAATTGCAGGACATACTGGAAGATGATGGCCCTTCTCCAGAAGACTATGCCGTTGAAGAATCTCTCCACCAAGACTTACAAGACTTGTTGGCAAAGCTTTCTCCCCAGCAGCGAGAAATATTAACCCTGCGCTTTGGTCTGACTGATGGATATGAACTTTCTTTAGCACAGATTGGCGATCGCATGGGTATTAGTCGAGAAAGAGTGCGTCAGATCGAGCAAAAAGCCTTGAGTCTCCTACGACGCCAAAAGGAACAAGTACGTAGTTATTTAGCTAGCTGAGATTAATTTTTATAATAAAATAGGGCATTTAAACTCAGGCATTCACCTTAATGGCTGTATTTTATTCAGTCATTTTGGAGGAAAATGAACCTAAGTAATCTCTCTCAAAGATTTGATATGAGCACATCAAAGACAGTGCAACAATTGCAGGCAGAATGGGTGAGTTCTGAAAACTTTCGGCGTTATGGACAGGTAATTTTTGCGAGTCTTGATGGCAAAGCTTATGATGGCGAAGATGCCCAGTTAAACCTGCAAAACGGGATTCCACGATTTTATGTTATGCGGTTGGAGAAGAGAGGGCGAAAGTTTCACAAAATTACTCGCCATGTGCAATGCACTCAATGTTTGGGTTCTTTGGAAGGGAAGGATTGGTTAATTGCAGTTTGTCCTCCTGATAATGATGTAAATGAACCAGCATTAGATGAGATTGCTGCTTTCCGCATTCCGGGGAATTGTTTTATCAAGCTACATGAGGGCACTTGGCACGCTGGGCCCTATTTTGATCATGAAGCTGTGGATTTTTATAATTTGGAACTAGCTGATACAAATGTGGTGGATCATTTCACTCATGATTTTTTTAAGAGCCATCAATTAGAGTTTGAAATGGTATAGGTGAGATTGGGATATATTTTTATTTGGAAGTCCCTTATGGGCATAAACCAGCTATAGATAGCGATGCTTATCCTAGATTTGCGATCGCTATATTCATTTCATTTATATAGTGCTTCTGGATTGAGTTCAATACGCACTTAACAAAACTAGCCCCTTCCTGCAAAGGAAGGGGAGTAAAGCCTGTGAAAAAGAGGGTTAACCCAACGCGGATTTTAACTCACTTTCTGCTTGTTCCAACGCTTCTGGTAATTTACTCGCATCGCGTCCGCCGGCTTGGGCTAAGTTTGGTCTTCCACCGCCACCGCCACCGCAGATTTTAGCGATCGCACCTACAAATTTACCAGCTTGCAAACCTTTTTTGTTCACTTCAGAACTAAAAGCTGCAACTATGCTGACTTTCCCTTCTTCAGGAACAGAACCCAGCACCACTGCACCATTACCGATTTTTTGCAACAAGCGTTCGGCTGCGGTTTTCAATGATTCTGGATCAACATCTTCTAATTGGGAAACGATAATTTTAAAATCGCCTACAGTTTCTGCTGTTTGTAGCAAGCTGTCAGATTTTGCGATCGCTAACTGTACCTTCAAGGTTTCCAATTCTTTCTGACTAGTTCTAAGTTCGCTTTGCAGACTTGTGATTCTGTCTGGTAATTCTTCGGGTTTAACTTTAAAGCGATCGCTCAAATCCTTAACAACTTTATCCCGAAGATTGAGATAATCCAGTATTGCTGGCCCCGAAACAGCTTCAATACGCCGCACGCCAGAAGCCACACCAGCTTCTGAGATAATTTTAAATACGCCAATTTCAGCCGTGTTACTCACATGAGTTCCACCGCATAGTTCCATTGATACGTTGGGGAAGTCAATCACGCGCACTTCGTCGCCGTATTTTTCACCAAACATGGCAACAGCACCCCTAGCTTTCGCCTCTGCTAAAGGTAATACTTCCACCTTTGCAGCATGTGCTTGCGCAATCCAAGTGTTCACTTGTTCTTCAATTTGTTGGACTTCTTCTGCTGTCAAAGCGCGGGGACAGTTGAAGTCAAAGCGTAATCTGTCAAAGGAAACTAGGGAACCTGCTTGAGATATGCCATCATCAACAATTTTTTTCAACGCCGCTTGCAACAGGTGCGTTGCGGTATGGTTAGCTTGGGCGCGACGGCGACAAGCAGGATCAATTTGGGCGGTGACGCGATCGCATACGCGCAGTGTACCGCGTTCGATGCGTCCGAAGTGAACAAAGAAATCAGATTCTTTCTTCACATCTTCCACTCGAACTACGATACCATCACCAGAAATATAACCGCGATCGCCGATTTGTCCCCCAGATTCAGCATAAAATGGCGTTTTGTCAAGGACAATTTGCACCTGTGTCCCCGCTTCTGCTTCCTCTTGGGAAACACCTTCTACCAAAATCGCTTCAACTTTTGCCGTCGCCGCCGATTGAGTATAGCCTAAAAACTCGGTGACTTGAATGTGTTCTGCCAATTTGTCGAGGGAACCTTGCACAGTTAAATCGATGGTTTCGTGTGCGGCTTTGGCACGTTCCACCTGTTTTTGCATTTCGGCATTGAATCCCGCTTCATCGACTGTCAGATGATTTTCTTCGGCAACTTCTTGAGTAAGTTCGAGGGGAAATCCGTAGGTGTCATAGAGGGTAAATGCGCTTTCACCGCTAATTTGAGTTTCCCCTCGCTGTTTTACCTCTTGGATGATTTCTTCTAGGAGTTTTTCACCTCTATCCAGAGTTCTAAGAAAATTGGATTCTTCCCGTTGCAACTCAGCTTTAATTGCTGCTTCCCGTTGGCGCACATTGGGGTAAGCTGATTCCGAAAGAGCGATCGCAGTTTCGGCAACTTGGTTAGTAAATTCGCCAGAAATCCCAATTAATCGCCCATGACGCACTACAC
Source organism: Nostoc sp. NZL (assembly GCF_015714705.1). NCBI lineage: Bacteria > Bacillati > Cyanobacteriota > Cyanophyceae > Nostocales > Nostocaceae > Nostoc > Nostoc sp. NZL. Next base: position 10,062 of record NZ_WBKL01000151.1, read on the forward strand.
GCCGAATTAACCGCCGCAGCACATAACCCCGTCCCACGTTGGAAGCGCGAATTTCATCAGCGATCATGTGGACAACAGAACGAATGTGATCACCAATCACTTTTAGAGAGACTTTGGTTTTCTCATCGCTGCTGTGGTAATCAATGCCAGCAATTTTCGCGGCTGTTTGGATAATTGGGAAAATCAGGTCAGTTTCGTAGTTATTGGGTACTTTTTGGAGGATTTGCGCCATTCTCTCCAAACCCATGCCAGTGTCAATGTTCTTGTTTTGTAGTGGCGTTAAATTCCCCGACGCATCCCGGTTATATTGCATGAAGACGAGGTTGTAAAACTCGATGAACCGGGAATCGTCTTCTAAATCTATATTTTCGTCACCGCGTTCTGGGTGGAAGTCGTAATAAATTTCTGAACAAGGGCCACAAGGGCCAGTCGGGCCAGATACCCAAAAATTATCGTCTTCGCCCAAGCGTTTAATTCTTGCTACCGGCACACCGATCTGATCGCGCCAAATTCCAAAGGCTTCATCATCATCTTCAAAAACGCTGACGACAAGATTTTGAGGGGAGAAGCCAAAGACTTGTGTGGAGATTTCCCAACCCCAAGCGATCGCTTGTTCTTTAAAATAATCACCAAAGCTGAAATTACCCAGCATCTCAAAAAACGTGTGATGCCGTTTGGTGCGTCCGACATTTTCGATGTCGTTGGTGCGAATACACTTTTGCGAAGTTGTAGCCCGCTTAAATTCTGGTGTGCGCTGCCCCAAGAATATCGGCTTAAATGGTAGCATCCCCGCGATCGTCAGCAGCACGGTTGGATCTTCTGGCACGAGGGAGGCACTTGGGAGAATTTGGTGACCTCGTTGGGCAAAGAAGTTGAGGAATATGTTGCGAATTTCGTTACCGCTTAGGTACTGGGGATTTGAAGACATGGGTGTTTTTAACTTTAGACTTTAAGACTTGGGCGTAGCGGCACTAAGTAGGTGTATTTTCATAAATAGCTTTATATATTCTTGCATTTTGTTTCATATTACTGCCAGCGAATTGTACCAGTCGATGATATACATGCAGCTACTAGAATGCTATTACGCTACTACTTACTTGGGCAGGATGTGCGTAGGCGTAGCCCTTCTCCTGTCGGAGACGCTGCGCGAACGGCTGCGCTCAGGAACCACCCGTCGTAGACATCGCCTTTTAGTCGTTAAGATTAATCCTTAAGAAATAGTTTAAAATTCCCATAGTGAGGTAACAAATGGCACTAAAACTGAAAGTATCAAATATTGCTTGTGAGGGATGTGCAGAAACAATTACTGAATCTATTCACATTATGGAACCTGAGGCTAAGTGTGGATGTTGATATTAATGCTAAAACTGTCACGGTAGAATCCGCAGCTTCTGAGGAGTCAATCAAACAGGTAATTGTTGCTGCTGGTTATGCTATTGAAGGTTATTGAGCAGATTCTAGCTTTTCACAGAAGTTTAGATTTTAATCTCTCAGGCTAGGCTAACAAAATTTTTTATATTTATTCTGCCTATAGAAAGGGCGGAATCGAAGCAATATCCCTATATTAGGGGCAGGTTTTAACATCGAGTTTTTTATTTGGCTTTTTTTCTGGATTGTTATGATGTTGCGACCAATTAAAAAAAGATGTGGATTAAGTAAACAAGCAAACACAGATCAAGCATAGATAGAAACATTTTGTTTATCCTTTTAACAGATTTTACAACTTTAGTTTACATCTGATTTAAAGTGTAAATTTTTTTACCAAATAATTTCGATCTGTAATTGTAGGATATGTTACCAGCAAGCTACTACCTGTAGTAGGAAAGAGTTTTGCTGTCTATTTGATTCGCATTTTTTTTTGCAATTCAGCTCCTACCTTGATACTTGGTAAAAGCCTAGTTTCTAAAGAAAAAGGCTGAGGTAATCTATGGGAAAAAACTTTTTTAATTCAATGATGAAATTTCAGACTTCATCATTGAATTAAAATTTTTAATGATTTCTTCATTTTTCTACTTGGGAAGAAATTTTACTGCCTAATTTGGCTGTTATTACAAACTATTTATTTTTGTAATTTCATCAGAAAAATAATACCTAAGAGACTACAGCAATAGTTTTTATACATTCAAATAATATTCAGTATTATTACTGTTTAAAAAAAAGACTCTAAAGAAGACATTAGTTGTCATAAGTGGAAGTTTCAAAAACTGGAGTAGTAAATATAAAGCCTTAAAAGGAGATTAAAGTTGGAAAATTACAGTAGATTCGGTGTTCAAAAAAAATATATAACAAGAAATATAACGTTGCCTAAAACATCATATTTAGTATTAGGCGGCAATAGTAGCAAGTAACTCAAGTTAATCTTTTTAAAATTTAAATAGGATAAAAAATAAAGCAATGAATATTTCTATTCTGGTCTTTGGAAAAAATAACTTTATCGCCACACTTCCAGATCAGATTCGTTATGCGACTGCTTTTAGTGTAGAAATTATAAACAATCTTAATCAGGCAGTATCACAAATTCAAATGACACCCCCCGATATCATATTTGTGCAGGCTAGCCTACATGGCAGCATGGAACTTTGCAGTTGGTTGAAAGACCAGACAAAACTATCTTGGATATACTGTATTCTATTCGAGGATCGTTCCCAGCAGCTTACTGATAGAAATAAGTATGGTTGGCAAAGAGAATTGGAGATGAGTGCTGCGGCATTAAAGCAAGGAGCCGATGCTTATATTTGGCATCTTATTGAAGAAAAAACAGACCATAGCTTGGCAGAGTTGACCGCCAATCATGGACTAATACTTGCTCAATTAAGTGTTGGCTTGCGGAAAGCGCAAAAATACCGAGATTTGATTCGGACAAATGATATGTTATCAGCGATCGCCTTAGCCGATTCGCTGACAGAATTAAATAATCGTCGTGCTTTAGAATGGGACTTACCCAGACAAATTAAAAGAGCTAGGACTCAAAAAATCCCCCTGAGTTTGATTATTCTGGATGTAGACCATTTCAAGAAAGTTAATGATACTCACGGGCATTTAGTAGGCGATCGCATCTTGCAGGTGTTATGTCAGCGTCTGCGACACAATCTGCGCTGTCAAGACACAGCATTTCGCTATGGTGGCGAAGAATTTGTGATTCTTCTGGCTAACACCACCGATGAAGAAGCACTATTAGTGGCCCGTCGTCTGAATCGTGTAGTCAGCGATGAACCATTTGCACTCAGCAATAAATTGACAATTAATATCACTATTAGTCTGGGCACAGCCTCTCTGCAAGATGAGGATGATGATCGAGGAGAGAGTCTGTTGCATCGTGCCGATCAATGTCTGTTACAGGCTAAAACTGCTGGGCGTAATCGGGTTATTAACTCGAACTTATCTCATGTCTCACACTTGAAAGCTGTTTCTTCTTAAAAGTGAGCATGAAATATTGGGCATTGAGGATTATTATTCTTTCCCTACTCCTAACTCAGCCTGACAATCTTCTACCGAAGTGCGTTCTCGCATGGCATTCACTAAAGCCTCATAGCTAGACCAATTTTCTTGCAGTAGGGTTTTTGCCTGGAGGGCATGAAACCGTAGTTTCTGCTGATAAGCTGATTCAGAAAAGCCCAAAATTGTTAATACTCCTATCAGCTTGCTTTTATCATCACCTCCACCCTCGGCGTTATTAAAAACTAGGGTTTCAGCAGCAATACCTGCCATCCAAACAGTGCAGTAGCGGTCTAGCATTTGGGCACTGATTTTACCCACTTCTAGTTGAGATGCTAATTCGCCATCATCAAAGCTAACGCCGCCTTGTCCAGGTTGCTTCTGTTTCCAAGCTTCCCAAGCGCTGAGTGTGTAGCCAGTAACGGGTATACCTAACAGGTAAGCAACCAAAAAATGCCCCGCTTCATGGTGGAGGATGCGATCGCGGTGTTCACTTGAAAAACCAGCAATCCAATCTAAAAAGATAGTACCACCCTTGCCTTGCAAGCTAAAACTATCAAAAGTGGCTATTCCCAAAATAGTGAAGGTAGCAAGCGCTGGCACTGCCGGCGACAAATTTAAGAATGGCCCCAGCAGTACCGATATGGTCATGAGAAAGATAGATATTGCAACTAAATTTAGGGTAGTTTGGCTCATTGAAGGTTTTCTGAGGATCTACTTAATCTTTCTTCATTATGAGGCGATATCTACGAAGGGCTATGCCTATGCACAGTTTTTGTATCAAGCTGATTGTACAGTTAGTCTGCCTGATATTTTTGTCAACTTAAAGCATCTTTGACTTTCCGCTTTTTTAAGAAACTGGACATGAATGGTCGTTCAAAGAATAAGTAAAACCAATAAGCAATGATCAGTGACATTGCCGTGCCTAGTAAGTAGGATGCTGCCGCAAACATACTGTTAAATGGTTGCCTGTGTTCAGATAAACCCACACGGGCAAACCTGCTAAAAAATCAGTTTGAAGATGACAAAGGTAATTCTGTAGACTTGGCAATTTCTTTACCGTCACGGCTTTTAATTACTCGTGCAGGGATGCCTACAGCTACCGAAAATGGGGGAATATCTTTAGTCACAACAGCGCCAGCACCAATAACGCTGCTTCTACCAATGGTGACACCATCTAATACTTTTACCCCATGACCTAGCCAACAGTCATCCTCAATCACGATCCCCTTACAAGTAATGCCTTGGTATTTGATTGGCTCCGTTGGATCTGTAAAGTTGTGATTATTGGCATATACTCCAGTATGGGCTGCAATCAAACAGTGCTTGCCAATTTTGATGTCTCCAGGGCCAGAAATACAAACGCTAGGGCCAATAAAAGTATCTTGACCAATGTCGATACAAGTGTTATTTAGTGCCCCAATTACAGTGTTACGTTCAATTACAACTCCATTTTTTAGATGAATTCTATTGTTTTCGTGGCCTCTTCCATCTATACGAACACCTTTGAAAATATAAACTCCATTGCCAATTTCGATAGAATCAGTACTGATAAATTCAACGCCATCTTGAATATAAACGGAACTACCTATCTGGGCAAAAATAGTGCGGTATAGCAAATCACGTAACTTTACACCGCCAAAAATAGTTGGAATATCGCCTATAAAAGTAGTTAACAAAAGTTGTTGAAACCGCTTCATTTTTGAAAAATGTTTCAAGTTATTCATAGATCTATTCTTCTCAAATAAATTGTGGACTTGGAGATTTGTAGATTTGTGTAATACCTAAGTAGCAACAAACATCCTGTGTTTAATTTTTGCTATTTACCATCTAAATCTGCATTCTTTAGATTACAGATTAATAAAAAAATAAGATGGCTAATATCAAGTTTTTCAAATATTTGAAAAACCCAAGGTAACCTCTAAGGTTAGAGACTATTAAATACAAGGGTTATTTAATTGTTAGAAGGCTATACAAGAAATGCTGTATTTATTTACAAGCAAATTCTTTAACTAATATTTACTATATGTACTTATTTAGAAATTAGAGAAAATACTTTTTTATATTTGTCCCTGATTAATACTGAAGCTTAATGCTTTACCACAACATCAAACACCTAACTCTCGATGTGTATTAGTTAGCAATTTGACAAGCTACTATAATTCAGATATTCAGTTATCAAACATCAAAGTAGTTATTTCAATTCAATTACATCTGTTTATGCTGTTCCAAAGTCGGCATAAAATTTCCTCGCTGCCATCAAAATGTAATTGTTGAATTCCTCATAAAATTTCCAAGCAAGTACAAGCAGGTTAAATTAGGGGGGAGTATCTCCTACTTCAGCCATCACATTAAAGTTAATCATCGGAGCAAACAAATAAACACTTCCCCGATTACTATAACGGCTTACTTGCAGCCAGTTTTTAGAGTCTGCTGCTGTTGTCATCATTACGTACAAAGAGAATTTACATATTCACTAAAGTGCCTTTATAGTGACACAAATAGTGTGCTTCCACTATCCTAAAAGAGACTTACGAATTTATTGTAAACAACAAGTAAAGTTTAAAATAAAAATATAAAGTTTTGAAAATAAACGTAGTTTTAATATACGTGTTTTTATAGTCTAAGGCATGAATGATACTAGTCAAAAGCTGTTATTAATTAAATAGATAACAAATAGAAATCAGGGTAAATACAGATATCAAAAAGTGACTATTTATTTTAGTTTTGGTGCTTCATTAGACTGTTAGTTTTACCGTTAATTGGTAAAGAACTTGGAATAGCCGCAGCTCAAGCAAACCTCAAGAATCGAGAAGGGAACGGATTCCCCCGCATAAAGTAAATGGTGTGGAAACCCCCTTTCCAAGGAGGTTGCCGCAGGCGGGGGGATCTTATCCGAACCATATTGAGTCAGTTCTTCCCAAGTGTAGTGATGGGGTAGTTTAATTAATTCTTTAGTGTACCCTGCCAACTAATTACCTGAAACCCTACCGATCGCAGATATCCAATAATTTGAATTTTCATGGTATCTGGAAAACCTCTCTTCTTCCGCCTTCCAGTCACTTGAGCATCATTTACTCAAATACCACTGTTCTATTACCATAGACTAATACACGATTTTGTAAATGCGATCGCACTGCTCTTGCTAATACCACTCTCTCCAAATCTTTGCCTTTTCTCACTAAATCATCAACTTCATCACGGTGGCTAACTCGCACCACATCCTGTTCAATAATTGGGCCTGCATCTAAATCAGCAGTGGCATAATGAGCAGTTGCACCAATAATTTTTACCCCACGTTCAAAAGCTCGGTGATAAGGGTTTGCTCCGATAAAAGCTGGTAAAAATGAATGATGAATATTAATAATTTGCGGAAATTGACTAATAAAATCTGCACTAACAATCTGCATATATTTCGCCAATACAACTAAATCTATTTTGTGCTGGCGTAGTAATTCTAGTTGTTGGGCTTCTTGTTCTGATTTATTATCTTTAGTAATGGGAATGTGCTGGAAGTTGATATTAAACTGCTCTGCCACTACCTTTAAATTAGTATGGTTACTAATAATTAAAGGAATTTCAGCAATAAATTCTTTAGCACGTTGTCGCCAAATTAAGTCAAATAGACAATGGTCTTGCCGACTTACCCAAATAGCAATGCGTGGTACAGTATCAGAAAAACGTATTTCCCACTTAGCGCCTAAAGGTTGAGCAATCGCATTAAATGCAGGGGCAATAAACTCTCGCGGTAAATTGAACCCATCTAACTGCCATTCAATGCGGGTAAGGAATAACCCAGCAGCAAAATCTGTATGCTGGTCTGCATGGATAATATTACCACCATTAGAATAGATGAAATTGGCAAATTTCGCCACCAGTCCCCGTTGATCGGGGCAGGAAATCAGCAATGTTGCTGTCGGATTTGTCATAATATCGCCAGATTTTGAATTAATTATTTGCTGTTTGTCGGAGTCGGCTTAGGAATGATGAGCGGAGGTAGTTTCTGACTATTGTCTACAGGTTGTTTCCACTCTGATAATTCCCGATTTACAGCATTTGCAAAATCTGTAGATACCAACAGCACATTTATATTCCCATCAGGTTTTGTAGCAGGGTCAGTTTGAGCATACAAGAAACGACCATTAAAGTTAGATTTACCCAAAATCAACTGATGGCTTTGCCGGTTTTTCAGAGTGATATTGATAGTTGCTTGGGGTTTATCTAAGGAAAATTCTCCAAGCTCTCTTGCTGGAGTTGAGAGAGTGCGATCGCTATTACCCTTGACTAACAAATCCATCAAATAAGAAACAATGGCATCATTTGCTGGCCCCGATATCGGAGATTTGATTAACCACTTGGGGTTACTAGATTCAGGGTTGCGTTCCAGATCCAGGTTGATTTTTTTTGTCGTGACTGTTAAAGACTGCACATCATCTTCGGCAAAAGAAAAAATTTGCTGCTTTTGCTCCTTGATTTCTTCTCGCACAGTTGCACCTCGAATTTCATAGAAGTAAACAAAAGCGCCTAAACCCAGCGTTAGCAGTATTAAAATTAAAGTCGTTCGCGGCAATTTCATTTTTTAGTCATTAGTCATTGGCACTTAAAGAGAATTCCTAACTCCTAACTCTACCGTCGTTTCCACCAAATAATAACTGCGATCGCAAACCCAATTAAGGGTAAAATCACCAGAGATGACAATATTAAAAGATTGCCTTGTGCGGTTGTCAAAGTTATCCGACGGTTTTTCGGTTCTTTGGGGCGAATGGAAAGGGGTTGCTGATCCTGTTGACTCAGCCAAGTAACTGAGTTGAGGAATACATCTCCATTTAGTTGCTGTTGAAACAAACCATCGGTGGCGAAATCGGAATTTCCTAAAACCACTAACCGGGACTCGGTGGCTGTTTGAGATGAGGTAGTGGGAGTCGGGGAGGGAGAGGGAGCAGGGAGAGTGGGGGAAGCCTTGCTTTGGGTGGTTGGTGATGGTAGGGGTGATGGTGTGGGTGAAGCTTGGGGAGTGGAAGCAGATTTAGCTGCTTGTTTTCTTGTTAAAGCAACGCCCAAGGTTAGAGGCCCTTTGAGGTCTTTATCTGCATTAAACTCCAAACTTTCGCTTTGGAGGTCGCTTTCTGCCCAGCTGTTGGGATAGGGTTTAGTTCGTAGCAGTGGAGTAGTTTGAACACCAGGCACAGAGGTAATTTCCAGTGGTCGGGCAATCGGATAAAAAGAATTGCCGTTACCGAAATCTTTGGTAATCGGATGTTGCCCGTATTCTGTGACTAAAGGTGCAGCAGGGCCAAGTCCCACAACACTTCCGCTAGAGACATCGACTGCTAAACGATTATCTAAACGGACACCCCACTCTTGTAGCAAGCTGTCAACTTTGGGATCAGTATTGGGATCAATCATCAGCAGTAAGTTACCACCGCGATTAAGATACTCTTGCAAAGCTTTGACTTCGCCTTCAAACAGCCCTCGCTTGGGGCCAGCCACTATCACTACAGCGGCATCTTCAGGAACTTTGGAAGTTTCTCCTAAATTCAGCGGTGATGTTGTGAAATTTTTATCGCCTAATCCCTGAACTGCTTGTGATATTGCACCTTTCCCAGCCGAAAGTTGGCGTTCGCCATGACCTTGGAGTAAGTAAACTTTGGCTGTGGTTGAATTTGTTAGTTGTTGCAGGCGACTAGTTAATCTGATTTCTGACAAACGCTCATTTTCATTTACTGTTTGCACTAATTGCCGTTTATCGCCAGATTCTAAATAAACTTCCCCGTAATCTTTAACACCAAACTTTTCTGCAAGTCCTGGTCTAGCTTGGGGGTCGATGTACTCATATTTAAATTTTGAGCTTTGGCGCTGATAATTTTCTAGCAGTTCTCGGTCTTGGGGATTCTGGTTAATATCAAACACCCACACTTTAACTGGCTGTGGTAAAGTCCTCACTAGTTCCCGTGACTGGGGTGCAAGGGTAAACAATTGACTTTCTGTTAAATCTGCCCGCAAGTGGTAGCGAGTTCCCAAAAAGTTAATCAATCCCAAAATTGCTAACACTGCCAGAGTTGCCACTAGGGCATTAGTACCAGCTTGGGTAGAACGACGCTTCCACCAGTTTGTTTGGTAGCTTTGCCATATTATCCCCAACCCACTGATGACAATTCCTGTAATCAGAAATGCTAATGGAATTAATCCCCACTGTTCAGAGACTAACCCAACTGTTAAGCCAACAGCAATTAAAAACGGGCCCAACCAAAACAGATATTTCCACAGTTTATTTTTTGCAACTATCTTCATATTATTAGACTGAAGTGAGGAGTTAGGAGTTAGGAGTTATGAGTTTTAACTCCCCACTCCTAACTTTTAACTCATACCTTATATAACTACTGCCTTTGAAAGCGCAGTGCATCAATTGACTGAGCTGTGAGAAAGATACCCAAAAAAATGTAACTGGCGAATAAAATCAAAGCGCTGGTATCAAAAATGCCTTGGATGAGAGTGTTGTAATGTTTCAGCAACGACAGATAACCTAAGGCTTCGCCTATGGGGCCAGGGACAATTTTTCCGATTAAATCAATCAATAACAATAATAAAATTACTGCAAATGTGATAACAGCAGACAAAATTGTGCTGTCTGTTAAAGAGGAAATAAACATTCCTAAAGATAAAATTGCTGCTGCTAGCAAGATTAATCCAAAATGACCCAGCAAGGGTATTGACAGCGCCATTGGTGGATTTGATCCACTGATTGCGATCGCTTCCAACACTAGCATGGGTACGACCATTGAGGTAAAAAATGTTAGCACACCTAATAACTTACCTACAGCTACCGCCCAATTGGTGATTGGTGATGTGGCTAATAATTCTAAAGTGCCCCGCTTACGTTCTTCGGCATAGAGTCCCATCGAGAGAATTGGCAGGATAAACAACAATAGCCACCCCATGCGATCTAAAAATGCCCGAATAAATTCGTAGGGGACATCTATCGGCGGTATTGGCATTCCCAGTTGTTGCCCTTGTAAATCTATTGCCGCGACCCCTGGCAATATGCCATCTGGCCCTAGCAAAATCATCACTAAAAATAACCCCGCCATGAACCAAAATATGCCTGCGATCGCATAAGCCAAAGGTGATACAAAATAACTCTGTAACTCTCGGCGATAAATGGCAATAATATTACTCAGTACTACACCCATTTACGCTGCCTCTCCTTCGTTGTCTGCTGCTAAGTCTACCTCAGGATCGAAATTTTTCTCTTCTGTGGTCAGTTGCAAAAACACATCTTCTAAGGTGGCGTTAACCCGCCGCAGTTCATGTAAACCAAATCCTGCACGCACTAATGTTGTGACAATATCTTTTCCTGGTTCTTTTCCCGGTTGCGATATCACCCGCAGGTAAGCGCGATTTGCCTGGGGTTGATGACCGTGCATTCCGGCTGTCGGAATTGATTCTACCAAACTCACACCCGCTAAATTTTGCAATACCTGTTTCGCTAGGGCAGCTTCTCCTTCTATTTCCAATTCATATCCTGAGCCACCTGTCAACTGAGTCATCAAGTTTTCTGGTGTATTAGTTGCCACAACTTTACCGCGATTGATGATGGCGACGCGGCTACAAGTCATGCTTACTTCTGGCAGAATGTGCGTGGAAAGAATAATTGTGTGAGTACCAGCCAGACTTTTAATTAAATTCCGCACCTCAATTATTTGTCGGGGATCGAGTCCAACGGTGGGTTCATCTAAAATGATCGCTGGTGGATCGTGGACGATCGCTTGAGCAATTCCTACCCTTTGGCGGTATCCTTTCGAGAGTTTGCGAATAATCACCCGTCGCTTATCTTCTAAGTTGCAGCGTTCGATAGCGGCTGTTACCTTGTTGGGGCGATCGCCTGCTGGAACTCCCTTAATTCGGGCGACAAAATGCAAAAATCCCTCCACTGTCATGTCTGGATATAACGGCGGTGTTTCTGGTAAATAACCAATGCGTTGGCGTACAGCTAGGGAATTTTCATGGACATCATAACCAGCAATTCGGGCATTTCCATTAGTTGCCGGTAAATAACCGGCCAGAATCCGCATGGTTGTGGTTTTACCAGCGCCATTGGGGCCCAACAACCCTAAAATCTCCCCAGGTTCGACGCTAAAAGTGACATCAGTAATCGCTGGGGTGGAACCGTATATTTTACTCAGATGTTCAACTTCGATCATCGGTATAGTGGCGATCGCAATTTATAGAATACCCAATAATCTTAGATCACGATATTGAGTATGGGGGACTGGCACTAAGATTCGCAGATAATGGGTAAAGTTCCTGATTTATTTCTGATAGTAATCTCCGTGCTGCAAATTTAAGTAGTGCTAACTTAAAAAGTATCTACCTTGCAGATGTAGATTTAGCGGGAGCAAATCTAAATAATGCTAATTTATCTTATGTCAGCTTTCATGATGTCAATCTTCAATCAGCAAACTTGCAAAATGCTGATTTAACCTATAGTGAATTAACTTCCTCAGACTTAAGAGATATAAATTTAAGTGGTGTTAGATTAAATGTCGCAAAATTAAATGGAGTAGATTTAAGAGGTTCTAACCTCCGTGATGTTGACTTGACTCAAAGTAATGTAGATAGAGCAGATTTTCGTCATGCTAAAAATCTAACGATCGAGCAGATTAAATCGGCAGAAAATTGGCAAGAAGCAGTATATGACGAAGAATTTCGCACAAAATTAGGACTACCTGCTTGCAAGGCTAGGTTAGGAGAATATTTTGAGAGACCTTTTATTTTTAGTAAAATTAAGAAAGGATGTTTGAAAAGTCCTATTGTCGGTATCAAAAGTTTTAGATCCCCCTAAATCCCCCTTAAAAAGGGCAGGGCTGTTTCATTCCCTCAAAAGCTCAAAAAAGACTTGTGTTCTAAACGAAAGTACTTGTGTTCTGAACGAAAGCCCTCGCGTTCTGAACGAAAGCCCTCGCGTTCTGAACAAAAGCACTTGTGTTCTGAACGAAAGCACTTGTGTTCTGAACGAAAGCACTTGTGTTCTGAACGAAAGCACTTGTGTTCTGAACGAAAGCACTTGTGTTCTGAACAAAAGCACTTGTGTGTACACCGTAGCCTCTTAGGAGAGAGATTTAAAGAGAGGTTTTCCAGATACCGTAAAAAGTCAGATTAATAATAGCTGCCAGATTTACGATGCTCCAAAGCAGTGACACCATCATTTTCCAACACTTCACCGTGATCGATGACAGCATAAATTAACCATCGATCACCACATTCAAGCTGATTTTGCACCGTACATTCTAAATAGGCTAATGCCTCATTCAAAATCAAACAACCATTAAGAGCAGTTTTTGTGTCAAGATTTGCAAAAGGATTATCGCCTAAAGTGCTGTGACGAGAAAAATACCGTCGCACATTTCTTCCTTCTTTAAGGATATTCAACACAAATTTATCACCAGGATGATGCATTAACTCTGCATTTTGCTCGTTAGCGATCGCAATCATAATTCCTGGCGGGTTAAAAGTTGCCTGCGATACCCAAGAAGTTAAAACCCCTTTGTGAGTTTCTTCATCACGAGTTGTCACAACACACAGAGAACCAATGATCCGCCCCACCGCTTGTTCAGTACGATCTACATGGGTTTCTGTCACAATCTGGCGGGAAGTACGGAGTTTTTTAGTTTTCTTCAAGTTTTGGGCAAAGAAAGCACCTGCTTCTTGACACTGCTGAAGAATCTCAGGAGTAGGACTGAAACGCACCCGAAGTGTTTCAAACCCTAGTTGATAATTTGCATCTTTGAGCTTGCTTTCGATTAAATCTATTGCTTCGCCACTCCAACCGTAGGAACCAAACACCCCTGCTAACTTAGTTTTAGCCGCGACTGAGAGAACTATTCCTAAAGCAGTTTGAATTTGAGTAGGTGCATGGCCGCCTAAAGTGGGTGAACCGATAATCAAACCATCGCAAGTTTCTACAATGCGGTTAATCTCCGCAGAATCGGCAAGTTCGCAGTTAATCGATTCTACATTAATTCCATTTTGGATCAAACCTTGAGCGATCGCATTCGCCATAATTGCTGTATTTCCATAAGCAGAAGCATAAAGCAAGGCAACGCTCAACTCTTGAGATTTTTGTCCTTGGCACCATTGACGGTAATCATAAGTAAAACGGCTGAGGCTGTAACGGACAACCGGGCCGTGTGCTGGGGCATAACATCTGGCTCCCAAAGCTGACAATTTATCTAAGGCTACTTCAACTTGTTTGGCTTGGGGAGCATGGAGACATTCAAAATAGTAACGACGTTCCGCATCTAATCCCTTCCAATCTTCATCAAACAAGGTATCTTCGCAAATATGAGCGCCGAAAAGTTTATCTGTGTAGAGAATTTTTGTGGCGGAATCATAAGTACAAAGTCCATCTGCCCACCGGGGAGTTGGTACGGTGATAAATGATAGATGATGTCCTTGTCCTAAATCTAAAGTATCCCCCCGCACCGCTTGGATGCGTGATTCCCATTCGGGAAAGGCAGTTTTAAGAGCATTAGCGGCGGGGCGAGAACAAATTATAGTGGCTTGAGGAACTTGAGAGAGCAATACTTGCAGAGTTGCGCTGCGGTTGGGGTTGACATGACCGAGAACAATGTAATCTAGAGTGGTGAAGTCTAAATGTTGTGCAAGTTGCTGAAGGTAAATTTCGGTAAAAGATTCGCCAGGAGGGTCAATTAAAGCTTTTTTATCAGCTTGAATCAGATAAGAATTCGCTGTAGTTCCCCGTTGGCGAGAATACTCCACCTCAAATTTTAATCTGTCCCAAGTCCGCGATCGTAGAATCAGAGTATTTTTACCAATTTCAACAACTTGTACATCTCTGCTATGGTTGGGCGTTAATGTGGCAGCAGACATAATAACCTCTGTTAAGGATAGGGCATTGACTAAATAATTCGTAATTCGTAATTCGTAATTTGAAATAATAATGCTACGCACCTTTATATCTTCATTGAGGAATATTGTGTGTTTGTATCCTTCAATTACGCATTACGAATTATAAATTAGGAATTATGTTGGCCATTGTTTTGTATTAATTCAGACTTGGCTCGGCTTCTATAGCGTTTAGATACTTCTTGTTCGGGATCGATACCTTCAAAGGTAGGGGGTAGCCAAACTCGGAGGAACAATAGTACCCCCAGCACTAATAAAAAGGCACAAGTTGCTAAAACTTGACTCCAACTTGTTTCTAAAACACCTTTAACAATGACTTCTCGCAAGGCGGAAACGATGGAAACTTCAACAGCTACCCCAATAGATACTCGATGTTCCTGTAGGTAAATAATCAGCAGTCGGAATAGCTCAACTAAGATAAGTAAAAAGAGAATATCGGCAGTAACAGCATGAAAATCTAGAGGTGGAAGTAAAGAGAGAAACATATCTCTCACCTGAAGCACCATGAAGCTAAATAAACCGATACACAAAGAAATTACAATCACATCTTGGATAAATTCCAAGGTTCGCACAACGCGCCCACGATTGATTTCGTACATCGTAATCGGGGTGTTTTCAACAGATTTATACATAGTTTTTTGGGAGTTGTAGAGACGCGATTCATCGCGTCTGTGAGGAGACAACGAGAATGACTAATGGCCAATTAGTAATGATTGCCAATTTTGCGGTGATGAGCGGCAGTAAGTGCATGTAGATTGCCAACTCTTCCAGTTTGGACTGTGCTATAAATTACCCAATGATCTCCACAATCCATGCGGCTAGTAATTTCACATTCCATGTAAGCTAAAGCTTCAGCTAAAACGGGCGATTCATTTTTAGCTGGATATGTTTTCACTCCCGCAAATCTATCCGCACCAGGAGCAAAACGCTTGAGGAAATGTTTCATTAATCCTTGATATTTGCCTTCTTCTAAAACATTTAAAACAAAGCGATCGCCAACGTGCATCAAGGATTCAATTGCCCGATCTTTGGATACTGCGATCGCTACTCCTAAAGGTTCAAGACTCGCTTGTGTCACCCAAGAAGCAAACATTGCGCTCTGAACTTCTCCTTTTTTGGCGGTGATAATATACAATCCTGTGCTAATCCGCCCTAAAGCTTTTTCTAGCTCGGTATTGATAGATTTGATTTGTTTTATGGTGCGATCGCGGGTCAACCATTGACCCATATCTGTCCCCGCTTCATCACAAAGCTGTTCCGTTGCTTGGGTAGGAATTTCTTTAACTAAGATAGGAGGAAAAGCTTCAGTTAATCCTAGTTCTTGAAACTTATTACGTAAAGGATAAACAGGTTCATCTTCTCCACCTCCCGACTCTAATAAACCAATCGCCTGCTTCTTATGAACAGCAGCTAAAATTGTACTTAAAGCAGCTTGAATCATCACCGAAGATTGCGGTGGCATTGCAATTACTAAACCAGAAGCTTGTGCAACTAATTCTCGAACTTCTTGAGGCTCCGCACTATTGAGGTCTACTAATTCTACTGCCACGCCTGTTTTCGCGCATCCATGTGCTATGGAACGGACTAAATGCTCGCTATACCCGTAATCTTCAACATAAAATAGAGCCACTAATGTCTCTGTTTTTGCTTCTTCTAAACTCCAGTTTTGATAGCGTCCGAGCCATTCGGAGATATAGTGTTGTAATAAAGGGCCATGTCCCGTAGCAACTGTTTTTATATCTAACTTTTCAATCCGCTTTAAAGCTGCCAAGACAGATCGGGCATTTGGGCCCATGAGACAATCATAGTAATAGTGAAAATCTTCCTCTATTAAAGTAATATTTTCATCATAGGTGTGGTCATCGCAGTAGTGCATCCCAAACACATCGCAAGTGTAAAGAGTGTAAGTTTTGTGATCATAAGTCAATATTGTGTCAGGCCAGTGTAAATTAGGTGCAGAGATAAATTCTAATTCGTGTCCGTTGCCTAAATCTAATCGCTCTCCACTTTTCACCTGCATTGATTTAAAAGGCTGGTGAACCATATTTTCTAAAAATTGAATAGCCACCTTTGCACCCACAACAGTAATTGAGGGAGCTAATTGCAAAATATTTTTTACTAATCCACTGTGGTCTGGTTCCGTGTGGCTGATAATTAAGTAATCTATTTTAGCTGGATCAATTAATCCCGCCACTACCTCAAGATATAAGTCCTCAAACTTGCGGTGGGATGTGTCAACTAAGGCAACTTTTTCTCCTTGAATTAAGAAAGAATTATAGGTTGTACCATTCCGTAAACCAAACTCGATATCAAAACGTTCTCTATCCCAGTCGAGACAACGGATAGCTGTCGTTTGAAGAGCAATTTCAACAGTTTCAATCGTCAAACGTCCTGGATTGGAAATAACTTGAGTAAGCTGTGTGAGTGCAACCATTTCTTTTCTCCAAAAAGAATATTATCTGGAGCGAGTGTTATGTTTTTTATATTTACCTGAAACACTCAATTAGTAAAATGCTAATTTCTAAAGCTAATCATTAGAAAGATTTATTTATCATTTAGCTTGATTTACCATTGAATTACTCAATGTTTATCATTACTTTTATGTTCAATAATGAACGTGAGAAAATGCAAATTCTAAGTTATAATCTTGACAGATGTCGTTAACCTTTATTGCTCCTCCTCTACAACAAATCAACAGCGAAATTGCCCGCCACGCTGGTGTTGATTTGTATGTGTTGCGTCTCGATCTCATGCACCCGTGGGTTAACGGCAACAAGTGGTTCAAGCTGAAATACAATCTTTTGGAGGCTAAAGAGAAAAATTTCACAACGCTCCTAACCTTTGGCGGCGCTTATTCCAATCACATCTATGCAACTGCGGCGGCTGGTAATCTTTTCGGTTTTCGCACCATTGGTGTAATTCGTAGCGAGGAGAGGCTACCATTAAACCCTACGCTGAGTTTTGCTGTACAACAGGGTATGCAGCTTGTGTATCTGAACCGCGAGATGTATCGACAGCGCAACACACCAGCGTTAGAAGAATATCTGCGACAACGTTTTGGTGAGGTTTTTATCATTCCCGAAGGTGGGAGTAATTTAAATGGTGTGCGCGGCTGCACAGAGATAATTGCTGATGCGATGCCTACGGCTGGCTACGCCTACGCATTTGATCATATATGCGTAGCCTGTGGTACAGTCACCACACTGGCAGGTATTGCGCTTTCGTTGCATCAAGGACAAAGAGCGATCGCTTTTCCCGTTCTAAAAAATGGCGCATTTCTCGCCCAAGAAATCGAAAATTTATTGACAAATTACCTCGCCTCTGATTTACCCACACTATATAGTTCTCCTGCTTCCTGGGAATTGCTATGTGATTACCACTTTGGTGGCTATGCAAAGGTGAACGATGAGTTACTAATTTTCAGCCAACAGTTCACACAGGAACATAGCGTACCCCTCGATTACGTATATACCGCCAAAATGTTTTACGGAGTGATGGATTTACTAAAGCAGGGATTTTTTCGTAGAGGCGATTCGTTGCTGCTGGTACACACAGGAGGCTTGCAGGGCAATGTTGGCATGGAAGAAAGATTGCAGAGAGTTTCTAAAATCTGAGTTGCCACTTAATTAAATATCAGTTAGCTTTGTATGGAATTTTACTAGAATCAGTGAAATTCAAACGTCAATCTTGATATTTACTAAAACTTAGATAAGGTTAATTCAATGTTTACATCTACTGAACGCATTAAGGCGGATGATCAGAGTATTGCTCTCTATTTGGAAAATCTTCTATCAAATAAATATCAAATTCCAACCTTTCAAAGAGATGTTGTCTGGGAGAAAGAGAATGTTAAAAAGCTTTGGGATAGTATCTATAAGTTTTACCCTTTAGGAAGTATTTTAATTTGGAAAACTAATACCAAGCTAGAAAGTCATAGAGAAATAGGTGGTATAAAGTTTGCTGATAATTTTCACTCGAATGAATACCAATACATTTTAGATGGACAACAAAGAACAACTTCTCTACTAACATCAATACATGGGAGTAAGGGTAAAATTGCTAATAACGAAAACTTTGATCCAACACTATATATAGACTTGACTATTAAACTTACTGATGCGACTGATGACACAAGCTATGCAAAAAGGTTTTTGTTTTGGGACGAAATCGATGATAGAGATGGCAAGCTTACAGCAAATACTGGGAGAAAAAACCGTTATCAAGATAAACTAATTGTCAGTTTAATAGATATTATTAAAAATCCTGGGGAAATAGAAAGAAATCTTCATAAAAATGGATACGGTGACTTTGAAAATCCCTATATGCAACAATTGAGAAGGATTAGAGAAGTCTTATATAGTTATAAAATTTCTTTCATTGAGTTGAGAGGTATTGAAGTTGCGGAAGTATGCCAAATTTTTGAGCGTATTAATCAAGCTGGCAAACCTTTGGATATCTTTGATATTGTGGTTGCTAAGACCTTCCGTTCTGAAAATCAGACAAATAATATCTCTGGGTTCTATCTTCGTGAATTATTTGATCAATTTAAAAAAAGTATTTTTAGTAGTCAATACGCCAATATTGATAATTGGACATTGCTCCAGATGCTAGCTGTAGTAGTAAAACTTGAATTTCCCGAAGCTGGGATACAAAATATTACTGATATGTATCTTAATAAGCTAAAAACAGAACATATTGAAGCTGTATGGTCTAATTTTAAAATAGCCGTTGCTAAAACTTTTGATTTCTTTGATAATATTTTGCATATTAAAGGTGGAAGATTAATCCCTTACCGATATTTATACCTAACTATTACAGCATACTTTTATCGGAATGATAAACCAGATTATAGTTTTTTAAATAAATATTTTTGGTATTATAGTTTTCATCATGCAGATTTACTAACAAACACTACTCACCTCTGGGAACATATATACTTTGTTAATCAACAAAAAGCTAATAATACTTACTCATTCAATAAATTTGATATTGATAAAAATTCGATAAGAAAATCTTTCTACAGTTATAGAGGTCGCTTATCCAGAGCAATACTATCACTTTATGCAAACCACAAGCCGCAAGATTGGGCAAAACCTCATAGAGATGTTTTGTCTAATGTTTATTATTTACTAACAGATAAGCCTAACTTACACCATATATTTCCAGTTAACTTTATTAAGCAGAGTGGCATTGCTAGTCAAATAGAATGTGACAGCTTGATGAATATTGCCTACCTGTCTCAAATAACTAATTTGAAAATTAGCGATAAAAATCCATTAGATTATCTCAAAGAATATGACGATCCTGATTTAGAAGAAGTGCTACACTCTCATCTTATCCCTATAATTATTCTTGAATGGTCAAGAGCCGATGCACTTCCTGAAAACGCCCTGACAATTTTTATTGAAGAAAGGATAAACCTCTTATTAGAGGCTTTGAGGCTGAAGTTAGACGGGATTGAATTTAATGTTTTTGATATGGGCGATCGCACAGATAATATTATTACTAAATAAGCGATTGTCTAAGAAAAAAGCATTGCTAAATAAAAACATGTATTCACCCCACGGACTCGCTCTTATATGTGAGATATTCATACTTTTATTCAGCAACTCCAAAAACTTATTTTACTTTGTTGCTACGCCGATAATATGAGGACTAATAATCGGCAATTGTGCATCAAATCGCTCATAATTCACACTAGCAAAACCAGCATTCTCTAAAGATTTCCAAGTTTCTCTATCTGGATGACAACCATCACCTATCACTTTCCAAATCGGACTCATTTTGCTTTGCATCTGTCGTAATAAACTTCCTTGGGGTGCAGCAACGTGTTCAATAAATAAGAAGCGTCCACCTGGTTTAAGTACTCTTAAAATTGCTTGTAAAGTATAATCTATATTTGGCACTGAACACAAAACTAAGGTACTAACAACAGTATCTATGCTGTTATCTTCAGCATCTAACCATTCAGCATTACCAATTCTAAGGTCGATACTTAAGCCCAGTTTTTCAGCTTGTTTTCGGAGATAGGAATGCATGTGTGGGTTTGGCTCAATTCCTATCCAGTAGATATCTTTAGGGTAGTAGGGTAAGTTAGGGCCTGTTCCTGGGCCGATTTCTAAGACCTTCCCTTGGAGATTAGCAAAAAGAGAAAGTTTGCGCTCACGTACAAATTTATCGTACGTGCTGCTACTTTGAGCCATCATCCAGGCGAAAAAACGTTTCCCAAAGTTGGCAAAAATTTGATTTTGTGAATCTCCAATAATTTGGTTTACGGTCATCATCCACTTCCTAAATTTTGAGGCTATAAATTGGTGTGTCAAGCAACCATTTATAGCCTTAAGGTACGATAATTTGCGTTTCTTGTACCTCACCCATTTGACTCACCTGATTGGGTGATATTGATTAACATACACACATAGCAACTTACCGCAAGCTACCACAGTAAGAGCAAAAGGACAGACACAGAAATAGAATTTATCAGTATAGTCTTTTCAAGGTTGAGTTTTTTCAGATTTGTTCAAGTTTTGTCTTTCTGCCAACCAGGTAAATAAGACAATACCGCACAGGTCAGCACCTAAGTCAACTAAATCGAAGCTACGATAGGGTGTAAATAGTTGAATTATCTCATCAACTATACAAAAAAATATCACAATTAATGGTGCTAGAGGCAGATAAATATTCAATATTTGAATCTTACGTTTGTTTAATGCCAGATGGCCCAAGTAAGCAGCAATTCCTAACAATAAGAAATGCAAAATTGTATCGGAATACGGGATTTGTGATATTTCAGTGGGGATAATTCTTAGGTAGGCTGACATAGAGATGGATATCAAAATACCAAAGTAAACCCAAAATGCAAAAACCCAGCGCTGATTAGATTTCATTTTGATACATTTAAAAGTATTTATGAGCAATACAAAGATAACAAAGAGCGTTCCGCAATTGGGAACGCTATATTTTGGTAAATTCTCTTAAGACAATATGAATTTAAATTGAAAATTGCTAGTTCTAAAAATCAGGCATGGAGATTTGCTTGTTCTTGCAACCAAGGGTCTACAGGTTGTCCATCTTTGCGGCGTAATTCAATTTCCACTACCATCACTTCTTTTGAACCAGGAGGCGCGGGTTTTTTATGGAAAATAATCTCATAATCTTCTGGATTGTGTTTGCGTTCTTTCAACCATTCCTGTACCTTGGTTGTGGCAAAAAATGATTGCCCTTGCTCAAACATTCGGGTAATCTGCAATTGCAGTGTATAAGGATTTATGCGACCCATTTTCTACCGCCTTTGTTAAATTAGTTTTACGACAAGTAATCTGCTTACCATAGATAATCTAATGTTAGTGCGAAGTACCTACACTTGGCACTTCGCGTACAGGTGTAAATTCCAGTTTCAGCGTCATAGCATCTGTAGGAACAAAGTCCGAACCTAGTTCGGTGGATAGTCTAAGAAAGCATCGATGCTCTTGCAATTTGTATTCCACAAGTTGATAAATCTTATTTGTGCTGCTTGGTTTTTGCCGTCTTTGGCAGTAGCTACAACTTAGTAATGTTATAATAGTACTTCACAAAAAATTGTTAAAAACTTGACCGCACTCCACCCGGAACTTTTACGTACAGTAGCGGATGAGGGAACGGATGAGTTAAGGATTGTTCACCATTTCCCACTGTCTCTACAACATTTAACTACTTAATTCTGTTATAGATTGGAGAGAAGCACGCCGCTTCAAATACTGACCAACAGACTGAGATGGTTGTTATGAAGAGCAAAAATCAAGCTGTTTTCGCTTTAATTGTAAAAAGCACTATTGTATTTTTACCCTTAATGCTATGCACTGGTATTGCCAGTGGACAATCTGCACCATTAACTTCCCCAGTACTAACTCCTGCTCCAGTCTTATTGAATCAGGAACGGGAAGAATTAGCGCGACTACGAGCCGAAAAGCAAGTTCAATCTGATTTAAAGAGGGCTTTTAGCCGTACAACTATTCTAATCAATATCTGGCTAGTTATATTAAGTCTATTTCCAGTGGCAGTCATTGCTTTACTTTGGCTATTACGACGGGTAATAATCCGTGAAATTGTTGAGAGAGCAATGCAACAACTACAGGGAATAGAAAAATTACAAAATCAGCTAACCACTGTTAAGCAAGAGGCTGAAAATACTCTTCAAGAGGCTAAAAGAATAAATTCTGAATTAGAGCAGGAAACGGCTGCTTTACAACAAAAAATTTACAACGGTCAAGAAAATTTATCTAATCTTACATCTGAACTAGATTTAGCTAAAGCACAGGTTTTAAGTAGATTAGAAACTGAACTGAAAAAATCTCAAGAAAATATACAAACTTTAGAGTCAAAATTTGCTTCTGGGCTATCTAAGTTAGAGTTTGATGCTCAACAACAAAGAGATATAGCACTGGAAAATCTAGGAAAATTAGCATCTGTCATGGCAGACGAACTGTCTAATTTAAAGTTAGGTGTGCAAGAACAGCAAGAACTAGCCGTTGCTGATTTAGAAGTTTCAAGGTCTGAGTTCACATCTCAACTTTCTGTATGGCAGTCTGATGCTCAAAATGAAAAATATATAGCTATTCAAAGCTTAACAAAATTGCATTCAGAATTTGCCGAACAATTATCGAAATTACAGGTAGATGCTCAAAACCAAAAGGATATCATATTTGAAAATTTAGGAATACTAGATAAAGAATTGAAATTTCAATTATCTGAATTACAGGTAGATGCCCAAGAACAAAAACATAAAATTGTTGAGAGTTTAGCAGCATTGCAGTCAGAATTTGCTGCTAAACTATCTGAATTACAAGTAGATGCTCAAAAGTGCAAAGAGCTAATAATTGGAAATTTAGAGAAATCTGGTTCTGAGTTTAGTTCACAATTTTCAGAATTACAATGGAATGCTCAACAACAAAAGATTCTCATTTTGGAGAAGTTAGAAAAATTAGAAACTGAGTTTGTCTCTCAACTCTCTGAGTTGCAATTGGATGCCCAACAAAGAAAGGATCTCATCCTTCAAGAACTGGTTGAGATGACATCTGCATCCATGCCAGAGGCAGTAAATTCTAAAGTTGAGGTTGAAATGACACCTGCATCCATCCCAGAGGTTGTGGATTCTAAAGTTGAGGAAGAAATACAGGAACAGCTACAACAACCAGAATTAACTGCTGATGACTATGTACAACAGGGAGATGGGCTGTTTTCTCAAAGGCGTTATGAGGATGCGATCGCAGCTTACAACCAAGCGGTTAAAATTCAATCTGATGAACCTGTAGCTTGGTTAAAACGTGGTCTAACTCTAGGAAGGTTGAAACGCTACAAAGATGCGATCGCATCCTATGATAGAGCTATTCAGATTCAGCCAGATTATCATCAAGCTTGGTGCGATCGCGGCGTTGCTTTTGGTAACTTACAACAGCATCAGCAAGCTTTTGCATCATTTGATAAAGCTACACAAATCAAGCCTGATGATGCCGTTGCTTGGTTGAATCGCGGTCTTTCTCTAGTAACATTAGAACAATATGAAGAGGCAATAGCGTCTTTTGATAAAGCGCTGGAATTCCAACCCGATTCTCCCAAAATTTGGGATAAACGCGGTTATACCTTGGTAATATTGGGACGCGATGATGAAGCGATCGCTAGTTTTAACAAAGCCTTAGAAATTAAGCCAGATTATGCCAGTGCCTATTACAACAAAGCAGCCTGTTACGCACTGCAAAGACAAGTTGAACTATCTCTGCTAACTCTACAACAAGCAATTGAACTTAATCCCAGGTATAAAGAAGACGCAGCAACTGACCTAGATTTTGATGATATTGCCGATGATGAGCGCTTTAAGCAGTTAGTTGCAGAGTAAAAACCTAAAAACATTAATTACTCCCCACTCCCCCCAATTGGCGGATTCTGTTCGCCAGACATCGCTTTGAGTTTAGATGTGAAAGACTCAGAGCGATCGCTTGTTTCTGGAGTAAATTGCCCGATTGGTGCATGAATAGCAGCAGGCGGGAGCAGTTTTGGCTGTCGTTGATGATGATTTGGTGGTGGAGAGGGCGGTGGACTTTCTTGTGAAGTTTGCCTTTGGCTGACAGCAGACGATAACTGAAGCGTTGCCGAAGCAGCAAATTTTCCAGAAAGGGGAGACCTCAGGACAGTTTTATTCTCCCTAGCTTCCTCTTTGCCTTCTTCTTCACCTAAAGATGTTTTATGTTCGTAACTTTTCAGTTGTAGAGTTGCAGTATTGCTTTTTTGATAGCCGTTGCGAATCTTAGCAGGTGGTAATTGAGGACTGGTGACTTTCTCTACAGTAGGGTTTTTCTTGATTAGCGGTAGGGTTGGAGCAGGCGCTGAGGTTAAACTTTGGGGAAATTTGCTACAAATCATCCGTTCAAATTCCATGTTGAAATGATATGTAGCCTGATCCCGGCGCTGCCAAAATACTAAAATTTGCTGTACGGAAACAGCTTTATAACGACCTTGATATAATGCCTCAATCACTGCCAGGTGTAGCCAATTGAGTGGGTATTGCGTTTGCCAACGCTCAACTAGCTCATTGGCACTATACCCACTGAGATCAAAACTATAGTTAATTAATAACGCGATCGCTAAGTTGGCAGAAGTATCTGAAAGTGTTGTTAACATGGGGCTATTAGCTTTAGGCAATAGGTCTAAGATTGTCACCCATCGCATATTAGCCTAACGTGCTTTTAACTACATGGTTTTTTTTCCAAGAGTTACCAAGCCAATAGGCAGTGTTTCCTATTCTACTTGTCAACTTCTGGAATGCAACCCTACATAGACTGATTTAATCGCAGATGTTCGCCCAATGGCAACTAATGCCTGATAAACCATTGCTGCAACTTCGGCGCGTGTTGCCGGACGTGAAGGTGAAAGCAGTTTAGGATCTGGGTAATTGACGATGATTTGTTGTTGTGTAGCAGTGGCAACAGCTTTTCGGGCATAGTCGGGAATGGTATGACGATCGCCATATATTCCTAAAATATCGCTATCAACAGCTGGTAGTCCCAGTCCGTTTACTAGGGAGACAATCACCTGTAGCCGTTGGACATTTTGATCGGGGCGAAAAGTGCGATCGCTAAATCCGCCAACAAAGCCACCGCTAGCCGCGATTTGGATAGCGCTATAAGCCCAAAAATCCTTGGGTACATCAGTAAAATCAGGTGCTGAGATTTTGGGAAATGGGTTAAAAGCGATCGCCACCAAAGATGCATACTGGGCGCGAGTCATGGGTTGATCTGGCTGGTAGCTACCATCGGCAAAAGCATGAGTTAAATCCATGCTCACTAATGCCTGAATAAATGGTTTTGCCCAATGTCCATCTAGCTGAAGAGACGCGGGGCGGGGAGGGGAGGGCAAGGGGAGTTTTTGAGATAGGGATTCTGTCGGGGTATCTGAGGAAGTAGTGCTAACGGCTACTCCATTGGCTGGGATCAATTCAACCAAGCCCTTAACTAGAGTAGGATTTAATTGATTACTTACGGAAATCAGCTTTTGCGCAGTAGCATTGTGTAAATCAAATTCACTATTATCACGAAAAATATTATCACCGGGATCTTCGGTATTACCTAAGTCAGGGATGGCATTACCATTGACTAATAAACCACCTTGGGTATTTTTAACAATGAGATTTTGGCGCAGCACAGGTTGGGCGTTGCGAGAAAGTGCGATCGCGGTACGATTTTCTGATAATTTGTTATTTGCGATCGCAGGAGCGGCAAAGTCACTAATTACTATACCTAAAGGGTTTCTTTCAAATACATTCCTCAGTACTTCTCCCTGGCTATGACCTGCTATCAGTAACCCACTAGCAGAATTTTGCACAAATATATTATCTAAAATTGCGGGTTTGGCAGTACCGGTGGTAAACACGCCTTCCCGCCCACAGTCCCTCAAAGTATTGTTAGCTAAAGTAGGTGCAGCTGCTTCAATCCAGATACCAGTACCTTTGGTTGAGGGATTGGTGACAGTTACACCTAAAAGACTGGCATTATCTAGTAAGAGAAGCGTAATATTTTGTATACCAAAGCTGGGACTTTGATACTCACCACTGCCGGAAATTACAATCCCTGAACCTTTGTTCCCTTCGTTACCCACCACTGTCGCTCCTTCAGGGATAACCAGTGGGAACACCTCACCACTAGCAGCGCTGTAAATCCCCGACTCCAGATGAATTATTGTGGGGATTTTGGTTACTTTTAAGGCACGGGTGAGACTTTTAAACGGACTCAACCGTGAACCAGTATTGGTATCATTCCCTGTCATAGGGTTGATATAGAGTGTGACAACGAGGGTAGAGTTCACCATTGATAGTTGAGAGTCGGTTGTTTTAATTATGACAATCATAAATAACACTACTTGTAGCAAACTTTTTCAAAGTAGTATCCTTGTGTGTAAAAAATACATCCACGTTACTTTTTCTTGAAAGCGGATAATCTGTACACACAAGTTATAGACTCTCATGCAACATTCCGAGTTCTCATCTTGGCGTTCCAAGTTCTAAAGCTCAAGTTTCGAGTTCTAATCTCACGTTTTGATGAGTTAAAAAATTTACAGTTATCAAGTAATTTCAAGTAAGAGAAGTTTTAATACTTAATAAATTATCTAAATCCAAGTTCTCAAAGGCTTTGCGAGAAACCGTGCGTTAGATTTGGAATGCGATCAGCCTCCAAATTCATTACACCCTGTCAAAAGTGCGATCGCTATTGAGGGTAGTAAATATTTTTGTTCAAAAAACTGCTGTTTTACTCCGAAGGGCTTTCAGGCTTTCAGTCTGCTGTTGCACGCGCTCACTAATGCGATCGCAAGCTAACTCACAAAGTTCAAAAATCATTGGATCGGCAATCTCGTAATAAGCATTAGTGCCTTTGGGCTGACGAGATAAAACCCCTGCCTCAGTTAACACTTTCAAATGCTTAGATAGATTTGCCTGACCTAAACCAGTAGCCTAGGCAATTTCCATCACATTCATTGGGACTGACTTCAGACAGGTCAAAATCTGTAACCTACTTGCCTCTGAATAAAACCTTGAAATAGTGATTTTTGCAACTCTACAGTATTTATCAACTAACCCAGCATTTTTATCACACTTACAACACTGTATAAATCATTCTTGGGAGTGAAAGTTGGATGATTCTAACTATGGTATGAAGCTAAAAGCAGTTAACAAGGTATCACAAGGTTTAGGCTCATGATATTCATGCCTCATAATTTTCTACTTGTTTGGCTGGTTCAACTGCTGACTGTTGGGGTACTTGGCGGGGGAATCTACATTCTCTATGAGTGGTACGAAGGAGAACTTGTAGGAACGTCCTACTTAGTAGCTGGACTAGTAATGATTCTGTGGACTTTTGGCGGCCGTTTTATCAGTTTGCCACTGCTGCGCCGTCCTGGAAACCAAGAACCCAAGTTTATGCGTAGCAAAACTGTGCAGCGCTTACCACGACCGGATGGGAGCGTGTTGCAAGTAGAGTTTTTTGGACCTGAAGATGGTCAACCAATTATCTTGTCACACGGTTGGGGACCAAACAGTACTCTATGGTATTATGCCAAGCGACAACTAAGCGATCGCTTCCGAGTAATTGTTTGGGATCTACCAGGGTTAGGAAAATCCTCTAAACCGAAAAACAATGATCACTCTATAGAAAAGTATGCCCGTGACTTGGAAGCTGTAATTGCCATAGCAGGGGATAAACCTGTTATCTTGTTGGGACACAGTATGGGTGGGATGATTAACCTGACATTCTGTCGCCTGTTTCCAGAGCTATTAGTGAGTCGGGTGTCTGGCTTAATTCTTGTGGATACTACTTACACCAATCCGGTTAAAACTTGCATCTTTAGCAATCTGGTACGAAAATTGCAGAAACCGCTACTCGAACCTGTGTTGTACCTGACTATCGTGCTGTGGCCGGTTTTTTGGTTGATGACTTGGCTCTCGTATTTCAATGGTTCGCTGTATATCACCGTCGAACTATCTGGATTTACGGGTACTGAAACACGCGGTCAACTAAGTTTTGCAGGTCTATTATCAGCATTGGGTTCACCTAGTGTTCTGGCTCGTGGCACACTGGGAATGTTGAAATTCGACGAAACAGACACACTAGCAACTATTAACGTTCCTGTATTGGTAATGTGTGGGGCTTCAGATATAGCAACAAAACCTGTGGCGAGCGATCGCATGAAAGCAGAATTGCCTTATTCTGAACGAGTCACCCTAAAACCAGGTGGACACATGGTATTGATGGAACAAAACGAACAATTTGCCGAAGCAGTCAGCACGTTTTGCGCTGGCTGCTCATAGCTGGGATCACTACCTGAAGCTTATTTAAAGGCTAGATGTACTTAGCACCTTTTGATTACTTCCAAAGTAGAGTTCGCTCAATTCTTCCAAAAAAACATCGGTCTGCGATTCTGGATTACGGAAGTAGGGATGGATGGGAAGGAGTTCAGCACGAGGGCGGGTTTCCGGTGAAGACAAAACCTGCTCAAGCAAAGTCAGATAGTTTTCAGCAGTAGATTCCCAAGTGTACGTCTTCAAAACTCGTTGTTGACCAGCTTGGGCAAAATACTCCCACTCCTGAGCATCACATAGCAACCGTTCCAAACCCCGTGCAATATCAGCAGGATCTTCTGGGTCAACGAGTACGCCATATTCCTTATTTCCCTGTCGGAAGCTCTCGCTAGGACCACCGTTCTTGGTTGCTACGACTGGCAAACCTGCAACTGCTGCTTCTAAGGGAGCAAGCCCAAAGGGTTCGTAGAGTGCGGTCAGTGCAAATACTGAGCGGCGTTTAACTATAAACCGATAGGCTGCTGCCAGTGACTCTTGAGACTGATCTGACAAGCCAAAGGCACTGATCTTGCCCCACAAGTCTTTTTCTTTGACCACCTCCCGAATGGGGGCTAATACCTCTTCAGCTATGCCGTCACTAGCCTCCCCTCGTAAAGGATCGTCCAACCCTCCTGTAATTAGCATCAAGTTAGCTCGTTCCTGGAGTGTTGGACTCATTGCGAAGGCTTGTACTAGCCCTGATATATTTTTTTTAAGCTCTAATCGACTGGATGCTACAATAATGGGCAAATCTCGACGGGCTTCTGCAATGTCCCGTGCCAATCGCTCCTGAATCAACTCTTTGGTAGCTTCCTCATTTTCGGAACGTGCCTTTGCACCGAAAATCGAGAAATCTGCTCCCGGTGGAATTACTGCAAAGCGATTGTCGTCGTCTACATCCACTACACCACGATAGACTCGATGAGAATACTGTTCAAAGCGTTCTTGTCGTGTACTAGTGATATTAATGGCCGAGCGATTCATGCTCAGGCGTTCGGCTAAGATACGATATCTAAAATTAAATTGCTCGTCTATTTCTGTGAGATTTTCTGGGGTGGCTTCCAGTTTGTCCATCTTTTGGGCACCAAGAGAATGAGCAGTAAAGGTAAAAGGTATGCCTGTCTGCTCTTCAATTAGAGCGCCACACAGTCCTCCATCGCCATAGTGAGCAGTCATAGCATCGGGTAAGCCACCTTGCTGTTGATAAAATTTCAAGATGTTGGGTACCCAATCAGCAACCAGATGAGGCCACAATAACTCTTTAGGGAGAAATTCTTTTGGCCCAGCTGGTAAGCGGATAATGCGGACGTTATCGACTCCTGGATATGCCTCAAATGTTTCAGCAAACTCTGGCCACTCAGGGTCAATAATTTGACGGGTCAGAATATCAACTTTATGACCCATTTGAGCTATGGCTATGGCGACTTGCTTAACGTAGATCAGCTGACCCCCAAAATCTGGGTGTTTCGTGATGTGGCTATTGCCTGAATCAAAATTGCCTTGAGGGTTGAGAAATCCAATGTGCATCGCCCACTTCCTAATACAGGTTGATTTCTACTAAAGATTTTTGCCTAAAGACGGCGGCATAACAGCTTAGTGAGGTTGTTAAAAACTCCCAAGGCTGAAAAACGCAGGCAGTGAGGCTGTAGATAAATACCATCAAAAAGTGAGTCAAAGGGCTTTTATTGATTCCCTTTAACTTAAACCCAGCCAATTCGCGTATTTTCCTAATGTTTAAGTTAATCGCTACTGCGGCTCGTGCATATATACCGGATGACATAAATAGACTTATCAGCAAATGTGAAATGCTTACTGTAAAATGGTTTTAGCGATTATGACCCAAGTGCGATCGCAAACCCTAAATCGACTTAATAACGAGGGCTTAAGGGAATAAGCTAGGCTAAATCATCAGGAACTGGTACAAAGATAGCGAGAAAAAAGAATGATTGTGTCACAGACGAATCAATGAGCCATAAATCATGACTTCACTTAACTCTGTGTACAACTCAGAATCCTTACTCAAACGCCGAAATCGATAGAGCCATCCGAATGTGCGTTCTACGATCCATCGTTTCGGTAATCGCTCAAATGTTTTTGAGTTTCTTTGAATCACCTCAACTTGAATCACCTCAACTCGAACCTGTTCTCCACAAACTTGCTTGACTGCTTGAGCAAAGTTTTCTCCTGAATAGCCTTGATCTACCCAAACAACTTCCAATTTGGACAATTCTTCAACCGCCTCATCGCGGATTTCTCACAAAATCTGAAAAAAGGGGATCAAAAGCTGCGAAAATATATATATATATATATAGTAATATTACGTCTCCCCTCATTCGTTGTTCTTGAGTGTAGAGATTTATCTTGCATATCATTATTATTGGCTGTATATCTTATTCTCTGGAAGTCCCTAGAAAACTTCAGTTGGGCTTTAAAAAATGCGTTTTATGCTGGCGTCGCGCTTGCCAAAGATACTCCTCCTCTGCCCAAACTTAGACCGCTTCTTCAGAATGAAGCTTTACTATCCAGCCTAAAAGCAACAAGCCACAGGAGATGCTACATTGGCAACAATCCGGCACTATGGGGAGTTTCAGGGGACAGAAAAGCCGTCCAAAATAATATTGGAAAAAATAGTTGACACAAAGAGTTGGGTTCGCTATATTGAATAAGTGCCTGAAGCGGAGAGCGAAAACGCGACGCATTCAGGGAACCGAACCTTGAAAATATTATAGTTTGAAAGCCACTATACAGCAAGTGGTCTGCGTCAAGAAAATAAAGATAACTAAGCTGAAGTTAAAAAAGAGCAGCTAATTGAGCTAATAAAGCAAACACTTCAAAACGGAGAGTTTGATCCTGGCTCAGGATGAACGCTGGCGGTATGCTTAACACATGCAAGTCGAACGGTGTCTTCGGACACAGTGGCGGAC
>NZ_WBKL01000159.1:0-73366 GCF_015714705.1 Nostoc sp. NZL
GCTCCCTACTCCCCACTCCCCAATCCCCAATCTCCTTAAAAATCCGTCCGACGGTCTTGGGGTAGAAAAGATCGCTCCATCGGAATTGGAGAAACTGGTTCTGTGAGGGTAAATGTCCCTGCTTCGATCCACTTTTTCAACTCTAGGGCGACTTGCCTAGAAAAAAATAAACTCGCTAAGGGGGCAGAGCGTACAGCTTTGCCCTCAATAGTGATCCGCCCAGATTTGAGTTGGGCGTAACTCACCAAACCAAAGGTGGGACGGACGCGCCGGGGAATGGAAAAATCCACTATTGGGGCTACTAAGTCTTGATCTTGCACGGCACAGTGTTCAACTACTTGTTCATTTAATACAGGGAGTGGTACACCAACACCTAACATCAATGAGGGCCCATAGCTTTTGAAGTAACAACCCCGCACCCAATGAGCATCCATTTGCTTGGCATCACCAATTAAAGCTAAAGTGGCGGAAGGGCCAATGGGTGTGCGATTAGCTAAACGCTTTTGTAAAGGGAAGTGCTGAGTACCCTCCCAAGCAACATAACCAATACCACCGCCTAAAAAAATTCTTGTACCTATACCAACGAGTTGTAAATCGGGGTCGTTGAGTAAGGGCGAAATAGCACCTGGGTTAGAGTAAACGGCATTTCCCAGACGCGGTTGTAAAGGGCCGAGATAAGTGAAAAGGGGGCGATCGCCACCATTTACACCAACAATAAAATTTTGATAAAGATTGCGCGGATTAAATAAGTAAAACTGATTAATCGTTTCACTGGTAACTGTAGTTTCAAAAGTTGCTCTGGGGTAACAATCTGTTACTTGTCCTTGCGCTTTTACGTGTATAGCTTTGCCAGCAATCAAATCTTCGATTACATGACCGCCGCCACGTTCTCGGACTTCTTCTCCATCCGTCGTCTCTACAGCACAACTCGCACCTAAATATAAATCTACTGCCCCAAAACCAGAGTATGCTGGCACACCATCTAACCAGCAGCGACGAATTTTTATCGGCGGATCGGTATGTCCGAGATTGATAATTGCACCACTTGATTCCATCGGCTCAAAGGTGCCAGTGGTAATTACATCCACCTCTTTAGCAGCTTTAGTAACACCGATTTCTACAACTCGTGCTTTTAACTCTTCAGTTGTCAACACTACCGCACGTTGGCGGCTAATTTTCTCGTTAATTTCTGCAATTGTTCGCATCTTATCAGTGCTAGCGCTTCCTGCTGTCTTCCTTTTTGAAGGATATCTTGATAAATCACAGATTCTTGCATAATTTCCTCTCAAAATATTTGTCGCCAATCTCTGCACGAGAGCTTATCACCCCAGATAGAGTTAAAATTCCAAAAAAACAATTCAAGTATTGCAAAGTCTAAATCATATATTTTTGGGGCAGGCACGTTACTTATGTCTGAAATATTTTTTATGTCTACGTAAAATTACCATCAAAAAAGCCTTGCATTATCAATCAAATATATGTATGGTTAGGATTGACTAGACTCACTGGACTTAAATAATTTTATGTCAACCGAAAGAAACATTTCTGACTGTTGTAAAGCATTTTAAGCCAACTAGTCAATCGTAAAGTGGGAGCAAATAGTAGATGCTAGAAGGTTTGGGAAGGAAAAGAATTACCTAACGGTCATAAAAAGGATATTTAAGCAAAAGTTAGAAGATTAGCTATTTATAGTAAAGCTGCTCTCTGGCTAACTTATCCTGACTTTAACCCCCTCAAAGCAATTCTACTTGTTGCTATTCATTTGATTGCTACATTTAATCTGATAACGAATTGAGTAAGAGGCAATGACTACTTCTGAATTAACTAATTTTGAGCAAAAAAACCAAAGTAAGGTTTCTGATAGAATTGAAAATTTATCTTCTTCATCAGATGAAAAAAAGTTGTTTAACTTGAAGGTAATTGAGTATTTATTACTTGCAGCTTTTGTATCTTCTGGACTCTTTATTATTTTTCTTTCAGATGATAAAAAAGTTGTAATTTCTGGAGCAGTAGCTCTAACATTTTTGTTTTTTTTATTGCTCATCAATAGACAAGTATTTCAGAACTATAAGAAGGCCGCTTATCAGTCTGAACTCACCAAAAAAGCTGAACTCTATAGTTATCTATTGACTAATCCTAATTCCTGGGATAAAGATACGCTGACTCTGACAAGAGGGAAGGCTTTACAATACAGCCAAGACTTGATTGACGATTATAAAAGAATTAGAGGTTTATCAAGGAACCTTTACTATAGTTTGCAAATTGCGACAGTAATTTTATCAGGAGTCACACCGATTTTAGTTCTGGTAGACAAATTAGAAGCTGGACAAGCTTGGCTCAAGTGGCTCCCTGTGCTTTGCCCAGCTATTGCTTCTATAGTTGCCAGTATAGTTACCTCTTTTCCTTTTCAGAAGAATTCGCTTGCTGCCAATACAGCTGTTGAATTGCTAGAAGCTGAACAAGAGAAATTTATATTGGGAGTGACTCCGCCTTATCGTTGCTATGATGTGTCTGACGAAACCCAACAGCAACAAAAGGCAAGTCAAGCATTAGAATATTTTATTGTTCAAGTGAACAATATCCATCTCAACCAATTGCAACAAACAAGTGAGACGCAATCAGAGAAGACAGAATCATCTTCATCTAATGAGTCAAACAAAGCAGGAGCAGAGGTAACGAACGAAAAGAACACCTGATGAGCTAATTGTGGTCACGAATCAGTCGAGTCTTCTTTGTAGTTATTGTTTTAAATAGGATTTATTCAGACTGGCTCGAAAGTCTCAGATTCCCAACTTCTTAGAAAAGTCGGGAATCTTATTGTTATTCCACTCCAGCATTGCTTGTGCCAAGCGCTGCCGAATCTGCAACATAGCTGGGTTTGTGGTTAAAAGTGCTAGTTACAATGTTGTTTTTTTGATTCTAGCAGCGATCGCAGTGATAGCTTTGGATATTTTTGGTTATATGTCCTAAAACCTTTATTCAGATAGGGTTTTGCTCATTGATATTTATTTTTTGACTGTTTTTGTAGCTATGAATAGGCATAGCCCCCGCAGGCATCGCTAATTTGCTCACAACATATGACTTTGAGCGTTTAGCCTCAATTATTCTCGACCAAAGTCATAAAAGAGCATTAATTGCAAAGATTTACAATTAGCAATTATTGTTTAATAACTGTCTTAAATATTTTAACTATTTGCTTAACTGTCTTAACTGTCTTAACTGTCTGCTAATTGTTCAATTTTTAATTTAACTATCTGTCTTAACTGTCTTAACTGTCTGCTAATTATTCAATTTTTAATTTAACTATCTGTTTAAATGCTTGAACCTACGTATTGCTTTTTTTCTCTAACAATGAAAGATTTATGACAACAGCATAAATTGCTAAAAATTCATTTGTCATCATCTCAAAGGAGTAATAACTCAAACAGATTTTTCAAATGCTTTATCTTTCGGTATAGGCAACTTCAGCTAAAACTGACATAGCTCTTTATTTGGACTAAGAGTATTTTGTATTATCCCCTTGATACGAGCTACCACGGGCAAATCACACATGGGGACGTAGCTAAGTGAGGATGCTCGTCAACTGCCATGATCCTCATCTCAGTCACGAAATGAAGATAGCAAGAATACCCCAGAGGAGGTTACGCGCAGATCATGCAACCCTTTGAACTGCCTGAATTTTACATGCCTTGGCCCGCCCGGCTGAACCCAAACCTGGAAGCAGCGCGAGTGCATTCCAAGGCGTGGGCCTACCAGATGGGGATACTTGGCTCACAAGAGGAAGCGGAAAGCTCCCTTATCTGGGACGAACGCACATTCGATGCTCACGACTACGCCTTGCTTTGCTCGTATACCCATCCAGATACGCCAGGTACGGAGCTTGACTTAGTGACCGACTGGTATGTTTGGGTGTTCTTCTTCGACGATCACTTCCTTGAAATCTATAAGCGCACCCAAGACATGGTTGGTGCGAAGGAGTACCTTAATCGACTGCCGGCGTTTATGCCAATCTACCCCGTCAGCACTCCCCCAGTGCCTACTAACCCAGTAGAGCGGGGCTTGGCTGACCTATGGTCTCGCACCGCGTTCACCAAGTCTGCGGACTGGCGGCTCCGGTTCTCCGAGAGTACTAAAAATCTCCTGGAAGAGTCTTTGTGGGAACTCTCCAATATTCGCCAGGATCGGGTAGCTAACCCGATCGAGTATATCGAGATGCGCCGCAAGGTTGGTGGTGCTCCGTGGTCAGCGGATCTGGTTGAGCACGCCGTATTTGTTGAGATCCCGGCTGAAATCGCCAAAACTCGGCCGATGCGTGTACTGAAAGACACATTTGCCGATGGGGTACATCTTCGCAATGACCTGTTCTCATACCAGAGAGAAGTAGAGGATGAAGGTGAGAACGCCAACTGCGTGTTGGTCTTGGAGCAATTTCTGAATGTGAGTACGCAGGAAGCGGCTAACCTCACTAATGAACTTCTAACCTCGCGGCTACAGCAGTTCGACAACACCGCCATCACCGAACTGCCCCCTCTCTTTGAGGAGCACGGACTAGACCCGGTAGCTCGTGTGAACGTTCTGTTATACATCAAAGGACTTCAGGACTGGCAGTCGGGCGGTCACGAGTGGCATATGAGGTCGAGCCGCTACATGAACAAGGGAGGGGACAATTCCTCTACATCCACGCTACTTCTGGGTGGTCCCACTGGGTTGGGCACATCAGCCGCGCGGATTGGATCGTTATACAGTGCCTTGGGTTTAGGAAGGTTCAAGAGCTTCACTCATGTTCCATACCAGCCTGTGGGGCCGGTGACACTGCCGAAGTTTTACATGCCGTTCACTACAAGTTTGAATTCCCATCTAGATACCGCACGGCAGCATTCCAAGGAATGGGCGCGCCAGATGGGGATGCTGGACTCACTACCTGGCATTCCTGAGGCCGTAATCTGGGATGACCACAAGTTCGATGTTGCCGACGTGGCCTTATGCGGTGCGTTGATCCATCCTAATGCGTCCGGTCCTGAACTGAATCTGACGGCGGGCTGGCTTGTCTGGGGAACCTATGCTGACGATTACTTTCCAGCGCTGTACGGGCACAACCGCAATATGGCGGGTGCAAAAGTGTTCAATGCCCGATTGTCAGCGTTCATGCCTCTCGATTCCAGCCCGATCCCGTTACCAACCAACCCAGTGGAACGCGGCTTGGCTGATCTGTGGTCTCGCACAGCTGGCCCGATGTCCGCGATCGCACGGGGTCAGTTCCGGCGTGCGATCGCGGATATGACCGAAAGCTGGTTATGGGAACTCGCCAACCAAATCCAAAATCGAATTCCCGACCCGATAGATTATGTTGAGATGCGCCGTAAGACCTTTGGCTCGGATCTGACGATGAGCCTATCCCGGCTAGCTCAAGGCGACGAAATCCCACCGGATATCTACCGCACCCGACCGATGCGCCAGCTGGATAATTCGGCCGCCGACTTTGCCTGTTTGACCAATGACATCTTTTCTTACCAGAAAGAAATAGAATTCGAGGGCGAACTCAATAACGGTGTGCTGGTCGTTCAGCAATTCCTCAACTGCGATCTATCGCAGGCCGTCGAGGTCGTCAACAACCTAATGACCTCTCGGGCCCGCCAGTTTGAACACATCGTGGCCACCGAACTACCAGCCCTTTTCGACGATTTCGACCTGGACGCAAGTACCCGCGAGAAACTGTATGGATATGTCGAGAAACTACAGCAGTGGATGTGCGGTGTGCTCAAGTGGCATGTGACGGTAGACCGCTATAAGGAATTTGAATTGCGTAATAGTTCGGTAACAGGGCATCTGCCAAGTGGCCCCACAGGGTTAGGCACTTCGGCTGCGCGGATCAGATCGTTGATCGGTGCGGGATGTATAAGTTCAGTACTAGGTCAAGTGGGGTCGGGTTCTTTTGCCAGTGAATAAAGTTTGGTGGTGTGAATCCAAAGTCAGTATTGGGTCAATCAGGTCAGGTTTTTTTGTTAGGAACTAAAGATTAGAGGATTAGGTTATGACTGAATCTATCGAGTTGAATTTGGATGTTGAGAGTGGGCAACCCCAACTGAGTTTGAGTACCGCAGCTGCGCGTAACTTGGCAACGACAACCAAATCTGCGCCACAGATGCAGGAGATTACATCGCGGTGGTTGTTGAAAATGTTGCCGTGGGTGCAGACCAAGGGTGGCACTTATCGGGTAAACCGTCGATTGACCTATGCCATTGGCGATGGGCGCGTAACTTTCACCAACACTGGAGCCGAGGTGCGGGTGATTCCTCAGGAACTTAATGAGTTACCATTGCTGCGAGGATTTGACGACACCGAGGTGTTGAACGCGTTGGTAAGTCGGTTTGTTCAGCAGGAATTTGCACCTGGTGACATCATTGTGCAGTTAGGTCAGCCAGCCAATCAGGTTTTCCTGATCGCTCATGGCAAGGTGGACAAGATTGGCGTTGGCAAGTATGACGAACAGACCGTGTTGGGTGTGTTGGCTGACGGCGACTATTTTGGCGATCGCATCTTAGTAGAGCCTCAGAGCAATTGGGATTACACAGTCCAGGCAGTCACCCGAACCACGGTATTGGTGCTACCACAACAGGCGTTTCGGGAACTGCTCAATCAGTCACAGGCACTACAAGCTCACGTTGATCGCTTCAGAAGCCTCCCACTAGTCCCGCAGAACGAGTCCGGTGAAGCTGCCATTGAGGTGACATCAGGGTACGTCGGAGAACTTGAGTTGCCGGGAACCTTCGTAGATTACGAACTCTCACCCCGGGAATATGAGTTGAGCGTCGCTCAAACCGTATTGCGAGTGCATACTCGCGTAGCGGATCTGTACAATGAACCGATGAATCAGACCGAACAACAATTGCGGCTGACTATTGAGGCATTGCGGGAACGTCAAGAACACGAGTTAATCAACAACCGTGGATTCGGCTTGCTACACAACGCCGACTTCAAACAGCGCATCTACACCCGCAACGGGCCACCCACCCCCGACGACCTCGACGAACTGCTGGCCAAGGTATGGAAAGAGCCGGGACTCTTCCTGGCGCACCCCCGCACCATCGCCGCCTTTGGTCGTGAATGCAACCGTCTTGGCATTTATCCACAAAGCATTGACCTGGGTGGACACCGAGTGCCTGCTTGGCGGGGCATACCTATCTTTCCCTGCAACAAAATCCCCATTACCAATACTCGCACCAGTTCTATCCTCTTGCTTCGTACAGGTGTGGAAAAACAAGGGGTGATTGGCTTACATCAAACTGGTATTCCCGACGAATACCAACCCAGCTTGTCAGTGCGATTTATGGGTATCAGCGAAAAGGCCATCCTCTCCTACCTAGTTACCGCTTACTACTCCGCAGCCGTCCTTGTTCCTGACGCACTCGGCATCCTGGAAGATGTCCAAATCGGACTCTAAAGCATTCTTGCCGAATTTTAGATTTTAGATTTTGGATTTTAAATTTTGGATTTTGGATTGAAAGATTCAAAATTCAAAATTTAAACATGTCTGTTCGCGTAGCGTCTCCGACAGGAGAAGCAACTGGCATGAGGTTTCTAACTGCCTAGTTCACTTTTGTTAGTAATTAGAGAGTAAGGATAAGGTGATGACAGAATCTATCGAGTCGAATTTGAATGTTGAGGGTGGACAGCCCCAGCTAAGTTTGAGTACCGCAGCTGCGCGTAACTTGGCGAAGACAACCAAATCTGCGCCACAGATGCAGGAAATTACCTCACGGTGGTTGTTGAAGATGTTGCCGTGGGTACAGACGAAGGGTGGGACTTATCGAGTAAACCGTCGGTTGACTTATGCCTTTGGTGATGGGCGCGTAACTTTTGCCAACACCGGGGCCGAGGTGCGGGTGATTCCCCAGGAACTTGCTGAGTTGCCATTACTGCGAGAATTTGACGACGTTGATGTGTTGAACGCCTTGGCAAGTCGGTTCGTTCAGCAGGAGCTCGCACCTGGTGACATCATTGTGCAGTCAGGCCAGCCAGCTAATCAGCTTTTTTTGATTGCTCATGGCAAAGTGAACAAGATTGGTGTTGGCAAGTATGATGAACAACCTGTGTTGGGTGTGTTGGCTGACGGCGATTATTTTGGCGATCGCACCTTGTTAGAATCCCAAAGCAGCTGGCAGTTTACAGTCCAGGCTATCACTCGCTGCACAGTATTGGTGCTACCACAACAGGCTTTTCGGGAACTGCTCAACCAATCGGAGGCGTTGCAGACTCACGTCGATCGCTTCAGAACCCGCCCCCAAGTCCCACAGAACAAGTACGGTGAAGCTGCGATCGCTTTAACTTCGGGGCATATCGGGGAGACTGAGTTGCCGGGAACCTTCGTAGATTACGAACTTTCACCCCGTGAATATGAGTTGAGCGTCGCTCAAACCGTGTTGCGGGTGCATACTCGCGTAGCGGATTTGTACAATGAACCGATGAACCAGACTGAGCAACAACTGCGGCTGACTATCGAGGCATTGCGGGAACGTCAAGAACATGAGTTAATCAACAACCGTGGATTTGGTTTGCTGCACAACGCCGACCTCAAACAACGCATCTACACCCGCACCGGGCCACCCACCCCAGACGACCTTGACGAACTGCTCACCCGGCGGCGGAAGTCGAAGTTCTTCCTGGCCCACCCCCGCACCATCGCCGCCTTCGGTCGGGAGTGCAACCGCCTCGGCATCTATCCAGAAAGCATGGACCTGGACGGCAGCATGGTGGCGGCTTGGCGGGGTGTACCCATCCTTCCCTGTAATAAAATACCCATCACCGATACCCAAACTAGCTCCATTCTTGTACTCCGCACTGGAGAGGAAGATCAGGGCGTTATCGGCTTACATCAAACTGGTATCCCCGACGAACACCAACCCAGCTTGTCTGTCCGATTCATAGGCATCAGCGAAAAGGCTATCATTTCCTACCTCATCACCGCCTACTACTCCGCAGCTGTCCTTGTCCCTGACGCACTGGGAATCCTCGAAGATGTCGAAATCGGTCGTTAAGCGAAAGAGTCGCACATCTGCTGGGCTTCTTCCTGCTGCGCTAACGCGTCTCTACACGCCTGATAATCCTTAACTGAACTGTATGAGATTAATTCATCTTGTGGGTGAAAGTTGAAATATATAAGACTTACGCAATAACTCTCTCAAACTCTTATTCCTTTGTGTCCTTTGCGTCCTTTGCGGTTCGTTTTTTCATTATTTTGCGTAAGTCCTGATATAGATGAGGGTATAGGCAATTTCTGAAGTTGCTAATACCCTCAAATCAACATCTTAAGTTTTTGTAGTAGCGTATAAGTCTAAGTTAATGCCTGAGCAACTGCTGCCGAAAGTGACTCGTTTGCTGCTTGTTTCAACAATTCGGCTTTATCGGTCTGTTCCCAAGGCAAGTCTAAATCAGCCCGCCCAAAATGACCGTAAGCCGCGACGTCCTGATAAAAACGTCCGCCTCGTTCACTTGGTAAGTTGCGTAAGTTGAAGGTATGGATAATCCCCGCTGGTCGCAGTTCAAAGTGCTGATTGATTAATTCCAGTAAGGTTTCTTCATCCACTTTACCAGTGCCAAAGGTATCCACCAGAATGCTTGTTGGTCGCGCTACGCCAATAGCATAGGATAGCTGAATTTCAACTTTTTCTGCTAACCCAGCGGCGACAATATTTTTCGCGACATAGCGAGCCGCATAGGCAGCAGAACGGTCTACCTTTGTGGGGTCTTTTCCAGAAAAAGCGCCGCCACCATGTCGTGAATAGCCACCGTAAGTGTCAACGATTATTTTCCGTCCTGTCAAACCAGAGTCTCCCTGAGGACCACCAACGACAAATTTGCCAGTGGGGTTGACTAAAAAACGTGTTTCCTGATTAGGCTTAACGTCAATGTCGCCAAAAACAGGTTCGACCACTGCTGACCAGAGGTCTTGTTTAATTTTGGCTTGTACAGCCACCTCATCCGTAATTTCCCCTATGCTGGCTGTATGCTGGGTGGAAATTAGAATAGTATCAATACCTACTGGGCGTCCATCTTCGTAGACCACAGTTACTTGGGTTTTACCGTCAGGACGCAGGTATGAAAGTTCACCCGTTTTCCGAACTGCTGCCAATCGGCGAGCAATGCGGTGGGCAAGACTGATGGGTAAGGGCATCAGTTCTGGTGTTTCGTTACTGGCAAAACCAAACATTATACCTTGATCGCCTGCACCAATTTTGTCGAATAGCTCATCACTATCTTGCTGGCGAGTTTCTTGGGCGGTGTTAACGCCTTGAGCGATATCAGGTGATTGTTCGTCTAAAGCCAGCAGAACGCTGGTGCTATTAGCAGAAAAGCCATTATCGGCATTGGTATAGCCAATTTCGGCAATTTTTTTGCGGGCGAGATTGACGAAATTAACATTGGCTTTGGTGGTTATTTCACCAGTGATTAGCACCAAACCAGTATTAACTACTACTTCAGCAGCGACACGGCTGCTGGGGTCTTGTGTCAGTAGGGCATCCAGAATGGTATCAGAAATCTGATCGCAGATTTTATCTGGATGACCTTCGGTAACTGACTCGGAGGTAAATAAATATCGACGAGACAAAGGAAATTCCTCCTTTCTTGGGTTTTTTGCGCTGACTAAATGTGAGTATTTAGTTCAACTACCTAATTTATGAAATCATAACAATATTTATACTTCAGTAGTTAGTATCTTCTTGATATTGATAAAAATCACTAACTATAAGGTAAGTATCTGTAAAGAAGACAAATGTATGCTAATTATTTTCTGGTTAAAATGTATTTAATAACACAAAAAAAGGGGGACACCCGGAAGCGCCCCCACAAGCTTTGACACAAACACTGCTGCTTTAAACCTGAACCGCTAACTTTGCTTCTGTAGCTGTCAACCGCTCATAGGCAGCACGCATTTTCAAACCTGTAAGCACTTGGAAGAAACCAGTACCATTGTTGGAACCTGGATACTCACGGTGCTGGAGTAACAAGTGAGTCAATTCACCTTGATATTTAGTGGATGTATTGCTGAGATGGGTTTCGATATAAATTACTTCTTCCAAGTTGTCAAATTGACCATCTACCTCTAGTACTGAGACATAGCGGCCGTAGTAAACATCTGAACCGTAGTACAGTTGCATACCAGGATAAGAACAGGTCAGCTTGCGTCCACAAGGAGTCCAATTAATTGTTGACCCTTCATCAAACAGGTAGGTTGGATCAAAGCCTTCCTTACCTTCCCTTTGGAGCATACGTACCCTTAAGACTCTACGCTCGGTGTCGTTTTTGATCAAATTTGTGGGCAATACCTGGAGAACCAC
Source organism: Nostoc sp. NZL (assembly GCF_015714705.1). Classification (NCBI taxonomy): domain Bacteria; kingdom Bacillati; phylum Cyanobacteriota; class Cyanophyceae; order Nostocales; family Nostocaceae; genus Nostoc; species Nostoc sp. NZL. The sequence continues at coordinate 11,337 of NZ_WBKL01000159.1, forward strand.
ATCGGCAAATTCTCTTTGTGGTTCGATAAACTTTTCAAAATCAGGTTTACGGGAATTGATTTGCGCTAACACATCTTCGTAGCGATGACCGCGTTCAGCCATATCTCGCTGGATTTTCCAGGCAATTTTGACTTCATCGCTAATGTCAAAATAAACACTGAAGTCGATTAGCGATCGCACCCGCTCATCATATAAAGGATGCAGCCCTTCAACAACTATAATATGATTCGGCTCCACCCGCTCTGGCGGATCAATCAAGCCGGTTTCGTGGTTGTAAATCGGCTTATCAATCGCTTGACCACTTTTGAGCGTTTTAATTTGCTCATACATCAGGTCAAAATTGTTCGCCCTGGGGTCTAAAGCCGTTATCCCAGTTTCTTTACGCTGTTTGCGATCCAGGGAATGATAGTCATCCAAGCAAATGACTGTCATTAAATCTTCACCAAACAAATCTATCAAACGACGCAAAAACGTAGATTTACCGCACCCAGAGTCTCCGGCTACTCCAATCAGTACCACGCGTTCCGGCTTACTTGTCATAAATCTCCTCTAAAATACTAAAGTTGTGTCAATAATTTTTCACACAGCAGATTCTGAAGCCAGGAGTTTACCCCTTTGGTTTATCCTGCGTTCTTGCTACCTAGCACAGCTATAAGACACCAAGCGGGTAGACAACAAAGTAATTAAGTTGCTACTCGTCGGACTAGCCTGAATGTTGGTGCCGGTAAGTATTTAATCCTAGTGGTATATTTGATTTTAACAGAAGGGGGTATCCCATACAAGATTGCTGTCAAGAAGAATTAGCCTGGTTCATCAATCATTTTTTTGTTGATTTAGTTATTAATTTAAAAATGGGGATCAGCACCGCCCATCAGCGTTGCGCCTTTATCACTCCGCTACTTGTGACTCTATATAATCAAGACTGTAAAGTATAATTTATTATTGCAGCCAATTTTCTAATACTCCTAAATTCTAATTCCTGTTCGAGAATACTTAAGATATTCAAAGCAAAAATCTATCCAACGAATGAGCGAACAACTTGCATTAGTCAAATTATTGGTTGTAAATTTATGGATATGCTCAAATAGAAGCGTTGGCTTTATGGCAAAGTACTGATAGAGGTTGACAGATTTTTCACATCAAGTGAAACTGATTACAGTTGCTTAAATCACGGTTCTCTATCTCCTTATGTTTGTAGCTGGAGTTGTTCTAGTCATGTCATTATCCATAGACAGGTCATGAATATAACTAACAACATTGTGGGAGAGTAGTAGATTGTGAGAAGTAAAACCAATCGGAAGAAGACCTTCTAGGATTGGCATTCTCCGATTAAATCCTTGGATTAGGCAAGCGCAACCGCAATTTTTGGAAGTCAACTGAGCAGTAGCTTCCACTAATCGAAGTAGGTTTCCTACAATATCATCTGCCCTTTTAATTTGCTCGTTTGGTAGTAGGGAAAAAAACTATCTCCCTAATAGGAGTGGTAGTTAACGAAAAAAAGATTAAATTGACTCATTATTAACATTCTCCACAAGACTTATCCTTTACCTTAGAAGGTGAACAGGTGTGTTTTTTGCTATGCCTGCATGTCTTTGGTGAGTGTACTTAGCAAGGCATTAATTTAACGATGCCGTTTTTCCAAAAGGGCCAGTTTTGTGAAACGAAAATCCGGTAAACTAAAGCTGGCATGGGATGGGAATAGTTTTTTTTGAAAAACGGTTAAGTAAATTATCGGAGTGGTAGAACGAATGTACAATCAAGGTGCTGTTGAGGGTGCTGCCAACACAGAATTAGGTAGCCGCGTCTTCCTTTATGAAGTGGTGGGTTTGCGTCAAAGCGAAGAAACTGATCAAACTAACTACCCAATTCGGAAAAGTGGCAGTGTGTTCATCAGAGTGCCTTACAACCGCATGAATCAAGAAATGCGACGTATCACTCGTCTAGGCGGCACAATTGTTAGCATCCAGCCTGTAACTGCTTTACAGCCAGTTAATGGTAAAGCCTCACTTGGGAATGCTACAAGCGAAGTCAGCGAGTTAGCTACATCTGGGGAAACTGCTAACAGTGAAGGGAATGGTAAAGCCACACCTGTAAATGCTGATAGTGAAGCCAAAGGCTTTGCTAAATCATCAGCTGAAGAACAGCTCAAGAACAAGGACAAGAAAGGCAACACCATGACTCAAGCGAAAGCCAAAAAAGACCACGGTGACGTTCCTGTTAACACTTACCGTCCCAATGCTCCGTTTATTGGCAAGGTAATATCTAATGAACCGCTAGTTAAAGAAGGCGGTATTGGTATTGTTCAACACCTTAAATTTGACCTATCTGGCGGTGATTTGAAGTATATAGAAGGTCAAAGTATTGGGATTATTCCACCAGGATTAGACAAGAACGGCAAACCGGAAAAACTTAGACTCTATTCCATTGCCTCAACTCGTCATGGCGATGATGTAGATGATAAGACAGTATCACTGTGCGTCCGCCAGTTGGAGTACAAGCACCCAGAAACTGGCGAAACAGTCTACGGTGTTTGCTCTACACACCTATGTTTCCTCAAGCCAGGGGAAGAGGTAAAAATTACAGGGCCTGTGGGTAAGGAAATGTTGTTACCCAATGATCCTGATGCGAATGTAATCATGATGGCAACCGGAACAGGTATTGCTCCTATGCGGGCTTATCTGTGGCGTCAGTTTAAAGATGCGGAAAGAGCAGCTAACCCAGAATACCAATTTAAAGGATTCTCTTGGCTAATATTTGGCGTACCAACAACTCCAAACCTTTTATATAAGGAAGAACTGGAAGAAATTCAACAAAAATATCCTGATAACTTCCGCCTCACTGCTGCTATCAGCCGCGAACAGAAAAATCCCCAAGGCGGTAGAATGTATATTCAAGACCGCGTAGCTGAACACGCAGATGAATTGTGGCAATTGATTAAAAATGAAAAAACCCACACATACATTTGCGGTTTGCGCGGTATGGAAGAAGGTATTGATGCAGCCTTAACTGCTGCTGCTGCTAAGGAAGGCGTAACCTGGAGTGATTACCAGAAGCAACTCAAGAAAGCCGGTCGCTGGCACGTAGAAACATACTAAATTAGTCATTAGTCATTAGTCATTGGTCATTAGTCATTAGTTTTAGACAAAAGACGAAGGACAAAGCACAAAGTCTGTAGACGCTTCTGCGGCTTTCCGCAGGGTGCGCCGGCTTCCGGCTAACAGAACTTTGTAAGAGAGGACAAATGACAAAGGAAGCAGGATAATCAGTAGGTAGGGCAAACGCTCTACCTACAATTGTTATTGGTGAAATTGGGTGCAAAAATTGTGGGTGTGAAACTAGGAATACTCGGATTAGGCACCGTGGGAACGGGGACAGTGCAATTATTGCAAGATAGGGTTGGTCGTCACCCTTTGTTGCAAGAGATAGAAATTTATCGGGTGGGAGTGCGATCGCTCGATAAACCCCGTGCAGTAGAATTGTCTACAGAAGTCTTAACTACAGATTTAGAATCAATTGTCAATGATCCGGCGGTAGATATAGTTGTCGAGGTGATGGGTGGACTGGAGCCGGCGCGATCGCTCATCCTCAAAGCTTTGAGTAATGGTAAGCATGTAGTCACCGCCAATAAAGCCGCGATCGCCCGCTTTGGGGCGGAAATTTTCACAACTGCCAATAAAGCTGGCGTATACGTCATGCTAGAAGCGGCTGTGGGTGGTGGGATTCCAGTGATTCAACCCTTGAAGCAGTCTTTAAGCGTTAACCGGATTCATACTGTAACTGGTATCGTTAACGGTACAACTAACTACATCCTGACGCGGATGCAGACAGAAGGCAGCAACTTCAGCGATGTTTTAGCTGATGCCCAACGTTTGGGTTATGCTGAGGCTGACCCTACAGCCGATGTTGATGGCTTAGATGCAGCAGATAAAATTGCCATCCTCGCATCATTAGGCTTTGGTGGACGGATCAACCTACAAGATGTTTATACTGAGGGCATTCGGCAAGTCAGCAAGACAGATATTGCCTACGCCGAAAAATTGGGATTTGTGATTAAATTGTTAGCGATCGCTAAACGTGACACTCCCTCATCCCCCCTATCCGTCAGAGTTCATCCTACCCTAGTGCCCAAAGCCCACCCTCTGGCTAGTATCAACGGCGTTTACAACGCCATTCTTGTGGAAGGAGAACCAATCGGGCAAGTAATGTTTTTTGGCCCCGGTGCTGGTGCTGGTGCAACCGCCAGTGCTGTCACATCAGATATCTTAAATTTAGTTGCTGTCCTCAAAACCAATACAGCAGTTGCAAATCCATTATTAGCTTGTGGACATCAGGAATACTGCCAAATTGCGCCGATGGCAGAACTGATAACTCGGTTTTATGCCCGTTTCCTTACCAATGACCAACCGGGAGTTATCGGTAAATTGGGAACCTGCTTTGGCAATTATGGCGTTAGCTTAGAGTCAATTGTCCAAACTGGCTTTCAAGGGGAACTTGCAGAGATTGTGGTTGTTACCCATGATGTGCGAGAAGGTAATTTTAGGCAAGCTTTGGCAGAAATTCGTGATTTGGAAGCGATCGAAAGCATTCCCAGCTTACTGCGTGTACTTTGAGATTAGTCGGGAGTGAAGCTCGTCAAATCGCTTTGCTCCAATTCGTAATTATCCCAAAGATAACAATCTCCATCTTATACAGACCAAGCTATGAGTAAAGCTTGGTTAAGTACACAAGCTAAACTAAAAAATAAACTTCACCCCAGCGCGAGGCTAGACCTATGACCTCTGCAACTGATCCATCCACCGCCCTCACTCCTTTCCCCGACCATACGCAGCTACCAGAGTCAGATGGTACTTTCGTGAAAAACTGGCAAGAGCATCCCCAAAGCATCTTACTCACTGACTCGATTACACCTGTCCTTAAACAATTACATCCTGAAGGTCAATATTGTATAGGTCAGGACTTAGGTATTTACTGGCGTTTGACAGACCCGCCAGAACGAGGAGCAGAAGCACCAGATTGGTTTTATGTAGGAAATGTACCGCCCTTGCTCGATGGACAAACGCGGAGGTCTTATGTACTGTGGCGAGAATTTATTGCCCCTTTAATTGCCTTGGAATTTGTCTTTGGGGATGGTAGTGAAGAAAGAGATAAAACACCTTGGCAGGGGAAATTCTGGATTTATGAGCAAGTAATTCATCCGGCTTTTTATGGCATTTATGAAGTGAATAAAGCCAGTGTAGAAGTTTATAAATTAATTGGTGGACAATATCAGTTATTAGCAGCAAATGAGCGCGGACATTATCCGATTACGCCTTTGGGAGTAGAGTTAGGTTTATGGCAAGAAGAATATCAAAACGCCCAATTGCCTTGGTTGCGTTGGTGGGATTTGCAGGGTAATTTGTTGTTGACTGGTGAGGAAAGAGCCGAACAGGAAAGACAAAGAGCCGATCGCTTAACTGCTCAATTGCGATCGCTCGGCGTTGAACCAGAGGTTTAAGTATTTGCTTTAAGGGTGCGATCGCTCTGATGTTACCGGAGGCGATCGCGCCAATTTTGGATTTGCCTGGGGAAGGTAAACAAGTAATAGACTAGTTACGTAGAGACGCGAAATTTTGCGTCTCTGTCATTTTGCGAGATAGTAGGATTGAAGTACGCCAGTTAAAAAGCCCCATTTGCTGATGTAGTAACACCAAGCATCACTAATAACTGAGTGAACAAACAAGTGTTAATACTAAGGAGTAAGCGCTGTGACAGATTTGAGTAACTACAATGCAGAATTAGCTGAGGAAGAAACTTTAGAAGAAGAACAAGAGGAAAAAGTTACTTTCCAGTATGACCCTGATAAAATTAACATTGTAACTAGGGAACCAACAATAGAGTTATTGCTTAAAAGAATCAATGAAGAAGCCCTTGATTTAGCACCTGATTTTCAACGTCATGCGGATATATGGAAAGAAGATGCCCAAAGCAGGCTTATAGAATCTATTATTATCCGCATCCCCATACCAGCATTTTATATAGATGCTACTAATGAAGATAAATGGTTAGTAGTCGATGGGTTACAGCGTCTATTTGCACTAAAGCGCTTTATTCTTGATAAAAAACTTAAACTATCTGGATTAGAATATCTTACAAATTTGGAAGGTAAAACCTACGATGAAATTGATCGCAGATACCAACGCCGCCTTGAAGAAACTCAACTAACAGTATATTTGATAGAAAAAGGCACACCTCCAGAAATTAAATATAATATTTTTAAACGCATTAATACAGGAGGGCTTGCTTTATCTCCTCAAGAATTACGCCATGCTCTTAATCCTGGTAAGGGAACAAACTTTTTAACTAAACTTGCTGCATATCCAAAATTTAAACAGGTAGTTAAACTTGGAAATGAACGGATAATGCGTATGGAAGATCGTGAATTTATACTAGGTTTTTTAGCTTTTACGTTGACTCCTTATAAAGATTATGCCGACAACAGAGATACTTTTTTAACTAAAGCACTATCTAAAACAAATAAACTCTCTGAAGCTGAGTTATCTAATATTGAAAATAATTTTCAAAGAACAATTATAGCTACCTGGAACATCTTTGGGAAAGATGCATTTCGGAAAATATCTAATTCTCAGAAAAGACAGTTTCCTATAAATAAAGCTCTATTTGAATCTTGGTCAGTACTTCTGAGTAAATTGAGTGATGATCAAATACAAATTTTAATAGATAGAAAACAAAAATTGATTAATATATTCAAGACATATATAGACAATGACAAATACTTTTTAGAATCTATATCTCAGGCTGCTGAGAAAGTACAGTATAGATTTAGTACTATAGAAAAAATAATTCAGGAAGTACTTCTATGATTGATTCCCTAACACTCACAAATTTTAAGCCTTTTCAAAATCAACCCCTTACATTTAGACCACTTACCCTTTTATCTGGACTTAACAGTACTGGTAAATCTTCTGTTTTACAAGCATTATTATTATTAAGACAATCTTATCAAAAAGGTTTATTGTTAGAAAAAGGCTTGGTACTCAATGGAGATTTGATTAATATTGGTACAGCTAAAGATGCGATTTTTGAAGGTGCATCTAAACAAGAACAACTAGTATTTGAAATACTTTGGAAAAATGGCACAAAAAGTATATGGAAATTTAAAAATGAAGAAGAAGATATAGGAGCTAATTTTTTATATCTTACATCAGAATATGTAGACTATCGAGTATATGAATTATCCAGTCTTTTTAATCAAAATTTTCATTACATTGAGGCAGAGCGTATAGGGCCAAGAGCATTTAACCAAATGTCATATGACAAAGTTCAATTACTCGGAACGCTAGGCACTAGATGTGAATATACATTAAATTTCCTTTCAGTCAATGAGAGGAGAATTATTACTAATCAAAAATTAAGTCATCCTAATGTAAAAAGTTCACAGCCACAATACGACGATCCAGAGGAAAAATCACTAGCTTTAATAGATCAAGTAGAAGCATGGATGGGAGAAATTAGCCCAGGTACACGTATAAGGATAAAATCAAATCCAGACATGGATTTGATAAATTTGCAATGCGGGTATGGAGATAGCAACCCTTACCGTGCAACTAATGTTGGCTTTGGAATTACCTACACTTTACCAATCATAGTAGCTGTACTCGCCTCAGAACCTGATACACTAATTCTAGTTGAAAACCCAGAGGCTCATCTTCATCCCAGAGGACAAGCAAAAATGGGTGAATTGTTAGCACTGGCTGCTAGTTGTGGTATTCAAGTGGTGATAGAAACTCATAGCGATCATGTTTTAAATGGAATTCGGCTTGCAGTTCATGGCGGAAAACTTGAGCCAGAAGATGTCCAGTTGCACTATTTCCAGCGTCAAGAAAAACAAGGACAAGCATTTACTGAGGTAGTTTCACCACGGATTGACCGCAACGGCAGAATTGATAATTGGCCTGATGGCTTCTTTGATGAATGGGAAAAGAATTTAATCACCTTACTCAAACCAAGGGATATTTAACGCATGGACTTGGAGATGGTGTTTAATGAGCTGTCCATGCGAATTCCTGCTGATAATATTCAAACAGCTAAACAAAGGATGTTAGACCTGATTGCTACAGCAAGAGAAGCTGCGGAAAGAGGTATAAAGCCCATAATTCGCACGCATAGTGAGTTTTATGCTAGTGTACTAGCGAATAATTATTCTTTATCTGATTGGCTTCGAGATCCAAGTATAGATAGGGATGATATGCGATTTATTCTTACAGCAGCAAAGACTCCTTATCTAGCAGATATTCAAAATTCTGAGATTGAAAATAGAAATATACTATCTGATTTTTGCTGTGAGGGAGAAACTAGTGCTGGTCTTGGCATTGCTTATTTGCTTGAATCTCTTGCTTTAAGCATCAGCTCAGAATCGAAATGGAAATCTAATAGTATTGTTCTGGAAGTTACTTGGTTAGAAGACAGTGAAAACTTGAATTCGGATATAGTAGAAGTTGTTCACGCCAGTAGCAAAGAGCATGTACAGGAACATATTACTTGGATACAGGAGCGTCTGAGAACAGGAGTTAGTGACGGACTAGATTTGTGGAATCGCAGAGAAGATTTATTTCCCTCCCTGCTCTTTTGTGAAAGTGTTAATCAACAAATACAAAATCTTGGTAATGGTGATCCAATGCTAAGACAGGTCGTTAGAAAGTTGTTTGAACTAGAAAACTACTGTAAAACTTGGACAGATGGAGCTTTTAATTTAGACCTTATTCCTAGCAAAGCGACTCCAGAAAGTGACTCTAGACTTCAAAAATTAAAGCCGAAACTAACCTTTAAGTGTCCTGATAATGTGCATCGTATCTTTAGTTTCCACCTAAGAATGACTGGTGCAGGGGCTTGGCGACTTCATTTTTCTGAAGAATTAGGGCCAGCTAAAATTCTCATTGGGTACATTGGGCCAAAAATCCAATAATCTTAAAGCTAATTAGAAAAAGCGATCGCCTACGCTTGCTAAACTAAAAAACAACCCTTACTCCTGCAAAGGTAGTCTTATGACCTCTGCAACCGATCCATCCACCGCCCTCACCCCGTTCCCAGACCATACACAGCTTCCTGAATCTGACGGTACATTCGTGAAAAACTTTCAGGAGCATCCCCAAAGTATTTTATTAACAGACTCGATTAAACCGATATTACAAAAACGCCATCCTGATGGGCAATACTGTATTGGTCAAGATAGCGGTATCTACTGGCGGATAACTGACCCTCCAGAAAAAGGCGCAGAAGCTCCTGACTGGTTTTATGTAGGCAATGTACCGCCTACCCTGGATGGACAAACGCGCAGGTCTTATGTACTCTGGCGAGAGTTTATTGCCCCATTGATTGCATTAGAATTTGTCTCTGGGGATGGTAGTGAGGAGCGAGATAAAACTCCTTGGAAGGGAAAATTTTGGATTTATGAGCAGGTGATTCGTCCTCCCTTCTACGGCATTTATGAAGTGAATAAAGCCAGCGTAGAAGTTTATGAATTAATTGGTGGACAATATCAGTTATTAACAGCAAATGAACGTGGACATTATCCCATACATCCTTTAGGAGTTGAGTTAGGGATTTGGCTGGGACAATATTACAATATGGAATTGCCTTGGCTACGCTGGTGGGATTCGCAAGGTAATTTGTTATTGACTAGTGAGGAAAGAGCCGATCGCTTAACTGCTCAATTGCGATCGCTAGGTATCGAACCAGAAGCCTAAATTTTTGGATGAAGGTATGAAACCAATCGCTTAAACAAGTTAATCGGAGGTTTGCGGCTTAAAATTTTCCGATGGCCCCACATTTGCAATTTCATAGCCAGTGGGATAGCTGGGGATAGGAGAGTCAATATAAAAATTAGGCTGATTCCGAGGTGGGAATAACCGGATTAATTTGGCTCGGATTTTTAGTAGACTTACCATAACCGATCGCAGCAATGGCGAAGGATAGGGAAAACCAAAGGCATCGAGCATTGTGTCATCGAGTAAAGCGTAGATACCTGGTTTGATGGAAGAACGCATCCACCAAGGAAACCAACTCAAAAATAAATCGCGTGTAGCTTCCCCAACTCGACAATTTGTATCTGAATAGCGGAATTTTTGGCGTTCGTAGTCAAGGTTATAGCGCTCGAATTCTTCGTAGGTTTCAGGGATATTCTGAATCTGCATTTGCTTACCTACTTCTCGCCAGAAGTAAAAAGACGCTAATTTTTCTTGTTTGCACATCAGCCGCCAACCAAACTGTGCATTCCAACGGATAGGCTCGAAAATGAAAGTTGAAAGTACATACAGGAAATCGTTGTTGTCAATCTTGAAGCGTCCGTGGAGTGCATTCATGCGTTGCAGGGCTTGTTTGCCGCGATCGCTATCATAACCCCACTTAATCATCTCTCCAACAATTATTGACGTATCATCGTAGCGTTTTTGCGGACAATGGGTAAATTCTCCTGTCTGATTCAGCAATTTAGAAATACTAGGAACGCAGTAAGTTCGCATCAAAGCAACTTCGAGCGATCGCGTCATATCCCAAGGAAACTCATAGCCATTCATCAAGTTATAAATCCGGCAATGATCTTGCACTGGATCAAGTTGCTGAATTAGGTGAAAATTTTTATAACGATTGAGAAGCATCTGAAATTTCTCTGTATAAATTCAGTTATTTATTGACATCTAGCAACCGCGAAGTTTCTAACCGACTCATCCACTTCTCTAAATAAACTCGATTACCTTTTTCCTCATTTGGATCTTTAGTATCCAAAGGATAAGGCATCAATCCCAAAATCGTCGCTGTTGTCACGCAAAACATCGATTTTTGGAAACTCATGCAAATTTGTACCCGCAAATCATCTTCACCCCGAAGACTGCGACGATAAATTTCATGCAAATACTCTGGAAGATAATGACGCATATCCTGCATCAATAAGGTGGGAGGAATACCCGCACCGCCGATGGGCAAAGGATCGGCATACAATGCGCCATATTGAAATCGGGTTTGATCTGGGGGGATTTGATATCCTTGGGCGTTGTATGAAACTGTACCGTGGAAAGGAGTTCCTCGGAAGAATACTGCTTCTACATAAGGTATTGCTGTATCTGCTAAGAAGGTCAAACCAACACTTTTGGGAATGATTTCATAGACTTCATTCCGAATTTTGACGGCGTAGGTAATTGGGTTTGATGCATTTGCCACTAACCCTGCTTTAATATGTTCTACAATTTGGGGAATCGATTTGATTTCGCCTCGGTCGTAGCGGTCTGATAAGTTGAGGAACATATCAGCCATGACTCGCCAGAATTGACCTAAGCCAGTGTAGTAGGCAGAGACGCGCAAATGTTCTGTTAAGAAATCTGGAAACAGTTGGTTAATACCCGAAATTAAAGGATTATTTTTAAACTTTGCGGCGATAACGACTTGCGCTCTTTCTTTAAATTCATTTGTATCTAAATACGTATCTAGCCCGCCGCCACCATGCCACATCATGCCTTTCATGCAATACTCGGCATATTCAAAATTAATTCGGTCATGCCACCAGTGACGGAGTAATTTCTGAAAAGAAACCTCTCCATTAAAGTATTTAAAAAATGGGAAAAATACTAAAAATTGATGCTCGGCAATATAGTTAAGATTTTTTGAGTAGGCATCTAAAACTACCCCATAGCTTTTAAGAATACCAACAACTTCCAGGACATTTTCTGGATTATCGGGGAGTAATGCCTCTCCTTTTTGCAAGCGTTCAATATACTCAGCTAAGGGATTATGAGTCGCTTTCTTTTTAATAGTTACCATTGCTATCTCTCCAACAAGTATAGGGATTAGGGCATTGGGCATTGGGCATTGGGCATTGGGCATTGGAAAGAGGCAAAGGAGGGGGGTGCAGGGTACAGAGGCGGAATTCTTCTCCCTTGCTCCCTGCTCCCTGCTCCCCTGCTTCTTCCCCATTCCCCACTCCCTACTCCCTAATCCCTATTCCCCACTTTATCCAAGGACACGGCTAATACTACGTTTTGGCTATTCACCATTGCTGTAATTGTTGGTTCAGTCCAGCGTGCTAACCAACCAGGTTGAATGCCAAAAATTACAATCAGCACAGCTAAAATTGCAGCTGGGCCGCGATCGCTCCAATACACCCGTGGTAAGTTGGTAACTTGTGCAGACAAGCGTCCAAAAAAGGCACGGTTGAGAAGTATTAAGAAGTAAACCGCAGTTAAGCCTGTGCCAATCATTGATAGCAGGGTTTGCACTGGAAAAACTGGGAAACTACCCCGAAAAACGATGAATTCGGAAATAAACCCCAGCATTCCCGGTATACCAGCGCTGGCCATGGCTCCCACAACAATCAAGCTACCAATTACAGGCATACCGCGTTCTGGGTTCAGCAGTCCTTGGAGGACTTCTAAATCCCGGCTTCCGGCTTTTTTATATACAACCCCTACCAGCAAAAACAGCATGGCAGAAATCAAGCCGTGACTAATCATCTGCATCACAGCACCCAACACACTTAATGGTGTAGCCGCCGCCGCCGCCAAAAGTACATAGCCCATGTGTCCAATGGAACTGTACGCCACCATTTTTTTCATATCGGTCTGGGCGATCGCGCAGGATGCACCATACAATACACTCACTACTGCCCAACTCGCTAACCAAGGAGCCACATAAGCCCAAGCTTCTGGTAACAAGTTCATACCAAACCGCAGTAAGCCGTAGGTTCCCAACTTTAATAACACTCCAGCCAACAGCACAGAAATTGGTGTGGAAGCTTCAACGTGAGCATCTGGTAACCAAGTATGGAAGGGAACCAAGGGAATTTTAATCCCGAAACCTACCAAAATTCCCCCTAGCAGTAAAAGCTGTGTAGCTAAAGGTAGAGTCGTAGGATTCAAAGTTGCTAATGCAAAGCTAGAAGAACCACTCAACCAAACCATGCCGAGGAAACTTGCCAAAATCAAGATTCCCGAAACGGCGGTATAAATAAGAAATTTTGTTGCAGCATAACCCCGCTTTGCCCCACCCCAAATGGCTATCAATAGATATAGCGGGATTAGTTCCAATTCGTAAAACAAGAAAAATAGCAGTAAATCCTGTGCCAGAAAAGCTCCGGTCACCCCAGCGCTTAATAATAATATCAAAGAGTAATAAAATTTAGGACGCTGTAGGGATTCATCACTGCTGTAAATGGCAATGCAAGTTAACAATCCATTTAAAACCAGCAGTGGCAAAGATAAACCATCTATTCCCAGGTTATAGTTCAAACCTAAGACATCTATCCAAGGGAGAGACTCGGCAAATTGTTGAGTGATTTCCCCTGGATGAAACTGAATTGCTAGTACGATTGTCCACAAGAAAGCGATACTGGCAAAGACCAAAGCCACCCCACGGGCAAATTTCCCACTGATGCCAGAGGGCGAGAAACCAATTAAAGCTGCACCGATTAACGGCACTAGAATTAAAACACTAAGCATAGATAGAAGGGGATAGGGGAAAGGGGACAGGGGATACGGGATAGGGAAAGAGGGAGAGAATAATCCCTAACTCTTAACTCCTAACTCCTAACTTCTCACTCAGCACGGATTAAACCATAGCTATCCGCTAACAGCACTCTTAAAAAGGCAATTTATCTAGTAAACCCGATGACCAGCTGATGAAAAAACCCAGGACGCTGACAACTGCTAGGATGGTCAACATATAGCCCTGAGATTGCCCAGAAATGCTGTATTTTAAAGTTTGTCCGCCAAGGATTGTTGCAAATCCAACTAAGTTCACTAGACCATCGACTAAATAGCGATCGCTCCAAGCAGAGATTTTAGATAGCAGTGCGACTGCACCTACTACCGTTACCCGATAAACTCGGTCAATATAAAAATCATAACCTAACAAGTCCTGCACAAATCTCCACGCCAAGATTCTGGATCTTGACCAAGCTTTGTGTAGATGAACTGTAGAACCTACACCTACCCCCACGACGGTAGAAGTAAACAACGCTAACGCCACATACCAATTAATACTTTCCCAATCTGGTAGCAAGTACCATTGCTGTAGCATCAGAGGTAGAAGCAGAGTGAAGACTGTGAGAATCACCATTGGTAAGGCCATCTGCCAACCAACTTCTGGGGTGCGACGGGTCTTCTGTTGCGGTTTCCCCCAAAAAACTAATCTGAATACTCTGGTCAAGTTCAATGCTGTCAAGCCATTGACCAATAATAAAACCCCAATTACCCAAGGGCTAATATTCACAAAACCGTCAGCCCATGCTAACATTGCCCAAAAGCTTCCTAAAGGTAGCAGTGTTACCATTCCGGCTGAACCGACAATAAAGGCAGTAGTTGTGGCTGGCATCCTTGACCAAAGACCGCCCATTTCTGTTAAGTCTTGGCTTTGGGTAGTCAAGATTACTGAACCGGAGCTCATGAATAATAATGCTTTAGCGATCGCATGAGTTAACAGCAACATCAAGGCCACACCCCCTTGCTGCAACCCCACCGCCAAAAACACTAACCCCATGTATGCACTGGTGGAATGAGATAGCGATCGCTTAATGTCAATTTGAGCTATGGATACTAATGTTGCCCCAATCGCTGTCACCGTTCCCATGACTACTAATACATTCAAGGCAACTGGCGACAAAGCTAATAATGGTTGCAGTTTATACAGTAGATAAGCACCACCAGCTACTACCAGTGAGTTCCGCATTACCGAGGCGGGGTTGGGCCCCTCCATTGCCTCATCTAACCACAGGTGCAGTGGAAATTGGGCACATTTACCAGCAGGCCCAGCAATTAACGCCAACCCCAGCAATGTTGATGTAATTGGGCTTAAATTAGCTGTTTGCGCCCACTCATATAAATCCGAAAAGTTCAAACTGCCAGCTAAGGTCGAAAGCGTCACCACACCCATTAGCAGTAACAAGTCTCCCACACGTTTGGTTAAAAACGCATCCCGCGCCGCTGTTACTACTAGTGGTTGAGCATACCAGAACCCCACCAGTAAGTAAGTCGAAAGCGTCAGCACTTCCAAAAGGGCATAGCTGAAAAACAAAGAATCACTGATTGCTAGAGCACTCAGCGCTGCTTCAAAAAATCCGAGCAACGCAAAAAAACGCGCCAACGACCAGTCTTTTTCCATGTAACCCAGAGCGTAAACTTGTGCCAGTAAGCTTAACCCCGTAATTAAAACTGTTGCTCCAATGCTGACTGCTGAGAGTTCTAAGGCAAAAGATAAGTCTAAATCAGCAGCTTTGAACCACCGCACCAGTAACTTTTCTGGTTCTCTATCCCAGATAATGTTAAATACAAACAGACTATGTACAAAAGCTAAAACGGTCGTCAACAAGTTTATGTATGCCGCAGGTCTTGGTCCTGTTCGCTGAATTATTCCTATTCCCCACGGCAACGTCAAAATTGCGCCTAATAAGCTATATAAAGGCACAAACCAACTTGTTGAAAATAGAAATTGATCCATTTAAATTTACCTTGATGACTCAGCCTTGATTTAAAAAAACTTTAAAAACAATTATTTAATGTAATAAAATTAATTTACCAAAACATTGATGTTTTTTTACTATTATTATTTCAATTAAATTCCCGGAAGTACTTTTACTTAACGTTATCCTATTAAATATAAGTAAAATATAACTTTACATAAGCAAAAGCATTTACTTGCCTTAACATCACAACCGTTTTTACATTTGTATTTCTACTTTGAGCAAAGTGCTTTATACGATATATTTGAAAAAATTATATATTTTTCACCTAGTCCTTGTACATATAGCAAAATTTCAGAAAAGATAGAGACAGTAAAAGATACAGCCTCTGCTCGTCCCTCGCCAGATAGAATTACCCTTGGTTATGAATGTCGTTTTGTAAATGTGATAAAGAAATTATAAAGCATAAGTGGCTGCTCTAGGAATCAGTGAACTTTAATTACTCAGAAGCACAGATAAATTTTTGTTAAGTTTTTTAAAACTTTCTTATCATAAACTATTATAGTAATTTATATTGCCAGGAACGCCAAGCTTTCCTATGCTTAATTTGGAAGTGTTTTCTTAGCTCTAAGATCAGGCTCTCCCCGTCAAAAAATTCAAACGACAGTACAGATTGCATTAATTTTGTAGGAGTTCTGCGATGCCAATTGCAGTTGGAATGATTGAAACGAAGGGCTTTCCAGCAGTGGTAGAAGCTGCTGATGCGATGGTGAAAGCCGCCCGTGTCACTTTAGTAGGGTATGAAAAAATTGGTAGCGCTCGCGTCACCGTGATAGTTAGGGGAGATGTATCGGAAGTGCAAGCTTCCGTAGCTGCTGGGGTTGAAGCGGCGAAAAGAGTCTTTGGTGGTGAAGTGTTATCCACTCACATCATTGCTCGTCCTCACGAGAACTTGGAATACGTCTTGCCGATCCGTTACACAGAAGCTGTGGAACAGTTCCGTACCTAACTAAAAGCTGTTTAAAAAAAAGTAATTAATGCTCTTTACCTTTTTGAGCATCGCTTTTGTCCAGGGCTAAAAACTTTAAATAGGGATTAAAACTAATGTCAATTGCAGTGGGAATGGTTGAAACGCTAGGCTTTCCAGCGGTAGTGGAAGCTGCTGATGCGATGGTGAAAGCTGCCCGCGTTACTCTAGTAGGCTATGAAAAAATCGGTAGTGGTCGAGTTACGGTCATTGTCCGGGGTGACGTGTCGGAAGTACAAGCTTCCGTAGGCGCTGGTGTTGAATCAGTGAAGCGAGTCAATGGTGGACAAGTGCTGTCTACTCACATCATTGCTCGTCCTCACGAGAACTTGGAATACGTCCTACCAATTCGGTATACAGAAGACGTAGAGCAGTTCCGGGAAAATGTGAATGCAATTCGTCCTTTCGGTAGAAGACCGTAATTTGTAATGCAAGTCGCCAAAGTTCGCGGCACAGTAGTTAGCACGCAAAAAGATCCAAGTCTTCGAGGTGTGAAACTACTGTTGTTACAATTAGTAGATGAAGACGGAAACATCCTGCCACAATACGAGGTAGCAGCGGATAGTGTGGGAGCAGGAGTAGATGAGTGGGTACTTGTCAGTCGTGGCAGTGCCGCTCGTCAAGTTATTGGCAATGAACAGCGACCATTAGATGCAGTGGTAGTGGCGATCATAGATACCATTCACGTTGAAGATCGCCTCATTTACAGCAAAAAAGATCAGTATCGTTAGTCAACAGTTAGAGAAGTGAGGAGTCAGGAGTGAAAAGTTAAAACTGATAACTCCTAACTCATAACTCCTAACTTAATACAGGAGGAATCTCGAAATGGCAGTCCGCAGCACGGCGGCACCCCCAACCCCGTGGTCGAGGAATTTAGCTGAAGCCCAAATCCATGAAACTGCCTTTGTACACCAGTTTTCCAATCTGATTGGGGATGTACGGATAGGTGCAAATGTAATCGTTGCTCCGGGGACTACGATTAGAGCGGATGAAGGCACACCTTTTTATATTGGTGAAAACACTAATATTCAAGATGGTGTTGTGATTCATGGGTTAGAGCAAGGTCGAGTAATTGGAGACGATCAAAATAAATACTCAGTGTGGGTTGGCAAAAATACTTGCATTACCCATATGGCTCTAATTCATGGACCAGCTTATGTAGGGGATAATTCCTTCATTGGCTTCCGCTCTACTGTGTTTAATGCCAGGGTGGGTGCAGGTTGCATCGTGATGATGCACGCTTTGATTCAAGACGTAGAAATTCCCCCAGGTAAATATATACCTTCGGGAGCGATAATTACCAGCCAGCAGCAAGCTGACCGCTTGCCAGATGTGCAAGATCAAGATAAGGACTTTGCTCATCATGTGGTTGGGATTAATCAGGCGCTGCGAGCTGGTTATCTTTGTGCTGCGGATAGCAAATGTATTGCACCAATTCGGGATGAGAACACTAAATCTTATAAAGGTAATGGTGTTACTGTTTTAGAGCTAGAAAGGAGTAGTGAAGTGTCGAGCAATAGCTTGGGTGCAGAAACAATAGAGCAGGTGCGCTATCTATTGGAACAAGGGTATAAGATTGGTACAGAACACGTAGACCAAAGACGGTTCCGCACGGGTTCTTGGACTAGTTGCCAACCAATTGAACCAAGATCCATCGGTGAAGCGATCGCAGCATTAGAAAGCTGTGTAAGAGACCATAGCGGCGAGTATGTCCGGCTGTTTGGTATTGACAAAGATAGACGACGTGTGTTAGAAAGCATCATCCAACGCCCGGATGGTGATTTTAAACCAGCTACCAATTTTAAGGCTCCGGCTAGTAGTCATAGCAATGGCAGCTACAGCAGTAATGGTAATGGTAGCGGCTCTAGCAGTGGCAAAGTCAATGGCGAAACTGTAGAGCAAATCCGCCAACTTTTGGCAGGTGGTTACAAAATTGGCATGGAACACGTAGATGAGCGCCGCTTCCGGACTGGTTCCTGGACTAGCTGCAAGCCAATTGAAGCAACTTCCATAAATCAAGTAATTTCCGGCTTGGAAGAATGTATAGAAAGCCATCAAGGTGAGTATGTGCGTTTAATCGGCATTGATACGAAAGCCAAACGGCGGGTATTAGAGAGCATAATCCAACGCCCAAATGGTCAAGTAGCCTCCTCTGGCAGTCAAAAATCATTTACTAGCAATGCATCCTCTGCTACTGCTACGCCAACATCTAACAGTAACCGTTTGAGTACAGAAGTCGTAGACCAACTCCGGCAGTTACTGAGTGGTGGGTATAAAATTAGCCTTGAACACGTAGATGAACGACGGTTTCGGACTGGTTCCTGGACTAGTACCGGTCAAATTCAAGCCACTTCAGAAAGAGAAGCGATCGCAGCCGTAGAAGGACACCTTGGCGAATACCAAGGGGAATATGTGCGCTTAATTGGTATTGACCCCAAAGCCAAGCGTCGGGTATTAGAGACCATTATCCAACGTCCAAATGGTCAAGTAGCCTCCTCTGGCAGCCAGAAATCATTTACTAGCAGTGCGCCCTCTGCAACAGCAACAGCAACAGCAACAGCTACCAGTACCCGCTTGAGTACTGAAGTAGTAGACCAACTCCGACAATTATTGGCTGGCGGCTCTAAAATTAGCCTTGAACACGTAGACCAACGGCGGTTCCGTACTGGTTCCTGGACTAGTACTGGTCAAATTCAAGCCACTTCAGAAAGAGAAGCGATCGCAGCCGTAGAAGGACACCTTGGCGAATATCAAGGGGAATATGTGCGCTTAATTGGTATTGACCCCAAAGCCAAGCGTCGGGTATTAGAAACGATTATCCAACGACCTTAAGGAGTTAGGAGTTAGGAGTTAGGAGAGACGCGATTAATCGCGTCAGTACAGGAGTTAGGAATAAGCTTTGAATCAAAACTCTAATCTTAAAAATTTCCAACTTATAACTTCTAACTCATAACTTCTGACAAACTCCTCACTTTCTAATTTCTTCCGGCTTCCGAGGTTAAAATTTCCATGTCTGTGCTGTCACTGCGCCTCAGCAATAACTTTGATTCTTACATTAGTGGTGAGGTGACTATTCATCCAAGCGCAGTACTTGCACCTGGGGTGATCCTCCAAGCAGCTGTAAACAGCAAGATCATCATTGGGCCAGGGGTCTGTATTGGCATGGGAGCAATTCTCCAAGTCCATGAAGGAACCCTAGAGGTAGAAGCAGGCGCAAACTTGGGAGCCGGTTTTTTGATGGTTGGCAAAGGCAAAATTGGAGCAAATGCTTGCATTGGTTCAGCAACAACAGTTTTTAACTATTCAGTTGAACCTGGACAAGTAATTGCACCTGGTTCAATTTTAGGAGACACCAGTCGACAGATTGCTCAAACAATGCAACCGGAACCATCTACAAATAACCAAACTCCTACAAGTGCAACACCGCAGAAGGAAAAGGAAAATGGCTTAGGGGAAGTTAAGGAAAAAGTAACTTCCTCAACTAACTTCTCAGCTTCAGCTTTTGTGGATTTCAAACAAAATAAGTCGATTTCTTACTTTAAATCTCCCGCCACTCCAGAAAGTCAGTCTCCTCCCGTAGAGGAACCGACCAATGATGCTGACTCCACCTTGCAAGAAGCCCCCCAAGAGTCTACAGAACATGACTCAGACCCCAATCAGCCAACCACAGAATCCTCTAACGGTTTCGGGACTCAAATTTATGGGCAAGGGAGCATACACAGACTGTTGACTACATTGTTTCCCCATAGACAATCCTTGAACGACCCAAACTCTGACGATTAGTCTGAGTAAGTGTTAATTGTAAGTTGTCAGCTTTGTGATTATCTGGGAAAGTTCACATGGAAACATCTAATCAACGGTCTATCAGTACCATGCAGGACACTGCTTTGGGTTTAGTTTCTACTCGCAGCTTTCCAGCAATAGTTGGGACAGCGGATATGATGCTAAAGTCCGCAGGAGTTCACCTAATTGGGTATGAAAAAATTGGTAGTGGGCATTGTACTGCGATCGTCAGGGGTGGGATTGCTGACGTGCGTCTTGCCGTAGAATCTGGTGTCCAAACTGCTGAACAGTTTGGTCAGTTGGTTTCTAGCTTGGTGATTCCCCGACCTTATCCCAACCTAGATATAGTACTTCCCATCACAACCCGTTTCACTAAATTGATGGAGGAAGGTAATTACAGCCGTCTGAGTAACCAAGCAATTGGTTTGGTAGAAACGCGAGGATTCCCCGCGATGGTAGGAGCATGTGATGCCATGCTCAAAGCTGCTGATGTTCATTTGGCAGCCTATGAAAAAATTGGTGCGGGTTTGTGTACAGCCATTATTCGTGGTTCTGTAGCAAATGTGGCGGTAGCAGTGGAAGCGGGAATGTTCGAGGCAGAACGCATTGGGGAATTAAATGCAGTAATGGTAATTCCCCGACCGCTAGACGAAATGGAGCAAACTTTGCCATTAGCAAGCTGCTGGATAGAAGAACGCCAACCGTTAAACTTACCAGTGAATATTAAAGAGCAAGTTGCCGAAATAGAGGTGCTAAGATTACCAGATTTAACTAAGCTACCTACAAAAATTGCAGAAGAATTATGGAATGATGAATGATGATAGATGAATTTTGCAAAAGCCTTATTCATCATTCAGCATTCATCGGGCTATGGAAGGCATCTTACGCTTTTCTTGTTGTTCTGATAATAGCTTCTTAAATCCATAAGTAAAATACCTTTATTTTAATAGGAGCAATAGAGTTTTATCTATAATAAAACTCGTAGCTTTCTATGAGCATAGCTATATCATTTGCAAGCCTTCAGTAATACTAGTTTTATATCTATGAATAGCTATTTACAGGAGAATCACTTTTGAAGCAAGCGACGCTGCACCAGTTAAAGGTATTCGAGGCGGCGGCACGACACAGTAGCTTTACTCGCGCTGCTGAGGAATTGTTTCTCACTCAACCTACCGTTTCTATGCAAATTAAGCAACTCACAAAATCGGTAGGGTTGCCATTATTTGAGCAAGTGGGGAAGCGATTGTATCTCACCGAAGCAGGACGGGAATTATTTGCCACTTGTCGGCAGATTTTTGAAAATATAGCCCAATATGAAATGAAGGTAGCAGATTTAAAAGGGGTAAAACAGGGACAATTACGCTTGGCAGTGATTACAACAGCAAAATATTTTATCCCACGTTTGTTAGGGCCATTTTGCGAACTTTATCCAGGGATTGATATCTCCCTGCAAGTAACGAATCACGAACAAATTTTGGAACGGATGAGTAATAATCTGGATGACTTATATATTATGAGTCAAATTCCAGACAATATAGATGTGAATTGCGAGCCATTTCTAGAAAACCCTTTGATAGTCTTTGCACCAATTAATCATCCGTTATCTAAAGAAAAAAATATTCCGATACAACGACTGTCTAACGAACCTTTTATTATGCGAGAACCAGGTTCAGGAACTCGTCGTGCCGTCCAAAACCTATTTGAAGAACAAGGGGTGACAGTAAAAGTCAAGCTGGAATTGGGAAGTAACGAAGCAATCAAACAAGCGATCGCAGGTGGTTTAGGGATTTCGGTTTTATCGCGTCATACCTTACTGTTAGACGCTTCGGAGTTTAGCATTCTAGATGTACAACACTTTCCCATTGAGCGACATTGGTATATGGTTTACCCAGCTGGCAAGCAGCTATCTATCGTCGCTCGTACCTATTATGAGTATCTCCTCGGTGCGGCAAAGAATTTTGTAGAGCAAAACGCTGCTACTACTTCCACTACGCTTGAACCAACTCACGGGTAAAATAATTCGTAATTACGAATTACGAATTACGAATTATGAATTACCTAAAGGGGTTGACGGCTAGACCCGGAAACATTGACAATTAACCAGCAGAATCATTAAAAATGGGGGAAAACTGGCAGTGGTTAACCCGGAAATACCGTCTTGGCGCAAAACAGTACAAAGCGAGATTGTAGCTGTTACAGTGTACTCTGACAGAGCATTGGTTACACGGCGTGGTGTAATTGATTTAACAGGAATTGAACAAGAATTAATAATTACCCCAGTGCCAGAGACTCTGGAAACTGAGTCTGTCAGAGTTAGCGGTAAAGGGACGGTAGGGGTGCGCTTGGTGGGAGTGAGTAGCGATCGCATCTACACTACTGAACCAGTAGCCGAGCGAGTCGCAAATTTGACAAGGCAAATTCAGCAGTTAGAAGCAGAAAAACGCCACCTGCAAGCCCAGGTAGATGCTTTAGTGTTGCAATCTAGTTTTATTGCAGGCTTACGTGAAAAAACAGAAGAACCCTTTGCACAGAGTTTATCCCGTAAAAATCTCAGCCTCAGCGAAACTTTGGATTTTTTGAACTTTCTTGGAAGCCAGTATAGTGAATATGCGATCGCATCTGGGGAGTGCAAAACCCAGCAGCAAGAATTAGACAAACAACTGCAAGCACTCCGCGCCTCGTTGCAAAAAATCCAAACACCCCATCCCAAAGAGAGTTTTAGCTTAGTTGTAGGAGTTGAAGTTGCAGGTGAAGGCGAGTTTGAGCTAGAGCTTTCCTACCTAGTAAATCGTGCCAGTTGGAGTCCGCGATATGACTTGCGCTTTAGCACCACCAGCGATATTGTACATCTGAGCTACCTTGCAGAAATCACTCAAAGCACCGGTGAAGATTGGATTGGTGCAAATCTCACCCTTTCTACCGCTAAACCGGGATTAGGTACACTCCCACCCAAACTTGAACCCTGGTATATTGATGCCCCACGTCCACAACTAGTACGACAACGACGATTTTCTGCCCAGCCACCACTCCTGCCTACCATCGCAGAACAGGCTGCTCCTGCTGCCAGAGCAGATTGGCAAGGAGAAGATGAAGTTGCAGAAGATAGTCTCATTCCAGCAGAAACCGTTACAGCAGAAGTATCCAAAGAAGGAAGTGTAGTTACCTTTAAATTGAATGGTGGCGGTAACATTCCTAGTGATGGCGCACCTCATAAAACTACAATTTTCAATGATGATTACCCTTGTAGCTTCGATTATGTGGCTATGCCACGCTTAGTAAGTTTTGCTTATTTGCAAGCTAATGTAAAAAATAATCCCAACGGTGCAACTCTGTTACCAGGTAAAGCGAATATTTTCCGCGACAATGTTTTTATAGGAACAACTAAGTTAGAAAATATTGCACCAGGACAAGAATTCAAACTGAACTTAGGGATTGATGAAGGTTTGAAAATTGAGCGCGATTTAGTTGAACGTCTGGTAGACAAAAGATTGATTAGCAACCAGCGCCGGATTACTTATAGTTATCGATTGTTCATTATTAACCTACTCGACAAAGAAGTAAATCTGAAACTAACTGAACAATTGCCGATTAGCCGTAACGAGCAAATTAAGGTGCGCCTCAGCCGGAGCAATCCGCAAATTCAACTTGGTGAAATGGGTATTTTGGAATGGCAGTTAACTCTCCCACTACAGGAGCGACGAGAGATATATTACCAGTTCAATGTTGAGCATCCGCCTGACTTAATGGTAGTTGGATTAGATATTTAGAATCCAGGTGAGCGTTGAGCAGAAAATTATAGAAGTTCTTAATTGGATGCAATAACCTCTGGTTTGGGAAGACAGGAGTCAGAATATTCTGACTCCTGAGATGTTTGTCAGCGTATTTCCTACATTTGAGAATCGCTATATTGTTTATTTAAACATTCATTTTTATTACAGCAGATTGCAAATTAATAATACCAGTTTGAAAAACAATACGACAAAACACTACAAAAATTTTTTGCAAAAATTCTATTGTAATTAAAGAATTGAAGCTCCTATTTTCATTAAACGCTGCTTACTAACAGCATAGCAATTTTATGTCTAAAAGTTCTTATTAACGCTTTCTTAATAATACCTTAAAGGCGAACTTTTACCATTCATTAGGTTTCTGAACTTTTGCTGACAGTATACTAATGAATTTATCAAGACGTAACTTTTTTACATTGGCTGGCGCGAGTGCTGTCGGTGTTACGATGCTTTCTCCTCTGGAAGCCTTATATGCAAGACGTGCTAATGGCCAAGTTGTCGGATTAACTGGTGGTTACGGCCCATTAACACCAAAAATGCCAGAAAATGCGGATGAACTTGTTGGTGTTGTTCGTAGTGGAATTAACTTGGGGACTACTCCCCTGCTTGAACTTCCCCCCGGTTTTAACTACACCGCAATATCGATTACTGGGCAACCTATGGATGATGGGACAATAGTGCCAGGTGGTCATGATGGGATGGCTGCCTTTGCTGGGCCTAACAACACTACAATTCTGGTGCGAAATCACGAGCTAAGTCCTAGTTCTAATGGACTCAATGTGTTGCCGCGATATGACCAGATTGGAGGAGGTACAACGACGATTGTTGTAGGCCCTAACCGTCGGGTGAGAAAGCAATTTGTTTCTCTAGCGGGGACTATTCGTAACTGTGCTGGAGGGCCGACTCCTTGGGATTCCTGGATTAGCTGTGAAGAAAATCTGACTCTTCCTGGAACGGGTGGAGCTATGAAAAGGCATGGCTACAACTTTGAGGTTCCAGCAACAGCCGACATTCAGGTTGCCGATCCGATTCCCCTTGTGGCAATGGGTCGCTTTAACCATGAAGCTGTCGCAGTTGATCCAGAAAGCGGATGGATTTATGAAACTGAAGATGAGGGAGCTAGCTGCTTCTATCGCTTCCGTGCTGATGTCCGTCCTACTAGATATGGCGATCTTCAAACTCGTGGTGATGGAATACTTGAGGCCCTGGTTATTGAAGGTGCTCCTCAAGATACTCGCAGGAATTTTCTTCAATATAAAAATCAACCATTATCAGTTAGGTGGGTAAAGATTGATAATGTTGATCCTGCTAGCAATAGCGCTGCTACTTCCGTGCGGCAGCAGGGGCAAAATAAGGGTGCAGCCATTTTTGCACGTGGTGAAGGTGCTTGGTATGGCAATGGCTTAATCTACTTTACCTGTAGCAGTGGTGGCAATGCAGGGCAAGGGCAGGTTTTTGCTTATAAACCTAACAATAATGACCCCAACAGTGGTACTATCACCCTGGTTGTGGAGTCTCCCGCAGAGAATATACTCAATTTCCCCGATAACATTACTGTGGCTCCTTTTGGAGATATCTTCTTGTGCGAAGACGGTAGCAATACTGAATTCGTGATCGGCGTTACCCCAGAAGGGGATCTGTATAGGTTTGCAGCAAATGCTATTAACGGCAGTGAATTCGCGGGTGCTTGCTTCTCACCTGATGACCGCACAATGTTTGTCAATATCCAGAGTCCTGGAATTACATGTGCGATTTGGGGACCTTGGAGCAGAAACCGAACATAAGATTAGTTACATCTAAGTGATTTGATCATTTGCAGGGGTGCTCCAGTTTATTCTTGGAGTAGCCCTATTCCTGCGAGGTTTTGGTTAAGATTGTAAGAAGACAATATGTTTACTTCTGGTTTGACCAGAAACCTTAGAATTTGAAGGGTTACATTCGCTTGATGGTGAATATCAAGCGTTGGAACCCAATCCACAAGGCTGGTTGTGAAGTGAACAGCTAGGTTTATATTTAGGTGCTTATCAAGAAAAGTTAGGCTTTTTTATGCCTGGAGGAGAACTAGTTCCGGCACCAGAAGAAGTTGCCCAACAGGCTGAACAACAAAAGCAACGCGCTAACCAAGAGAAACAATGCAGCGATCGCTTGGCGGCAAAACTGCGAGAATTAAATATAGATCCAAATACTATTTAACCTCCGCGCTGTCTTGCTTTTGCCTGTTGGCGCGAATGCTATGGATCTTCAGGAAAAACCCATTTTGGTGGTTCTGTCATTTTTTTCCGCAGGCGTTCTTGTGCCAACTCCAACATTTTGTCTAAGGGAGTCTCTTCAATAAATTTTGCAGCGGCCTCTCTAAACTCGATATTGGGGCATTTATCCCCTAAAACACAGCCGTTAACACAGGCTACAGCGCAGTTAATCTTTTGCTCCACAATAAATTCCTCTTTTTAAAAGTTATGAGCAGAGACGCGATTAATCGCGTCTGTACAGGAGTTATAATTTTCACCCCTAACTCTTTACTATCAAGCATTACCCTCCAGGTAAATTTTACCTTGCCAGTTGCCATCCCATTAGTCTAAATACTTACCATTTAGAAAGTTATCAGTTATGAGTTATGATTTTGACTCCTAACTTCTCACTCTTATGAAGGGCGCTCATGTCAGAAGTTTTTGCTACTAGTGGAACTATCGCGGCGATCGCTACTGCTGTTGTCCCCCAACAAGGTAGCGTTGGTATTGTACGGGTGTCCGGTTCCCAAGCAATGGCTCTAGCCCAAACTCTCTTTCACGCACCAGGGCGACAAGTTTGGGAAAGTCACCAGATTCTCTACGGTTACATTCGCCATCCCCAAACGCAACAACTGGTAGATGAAGCCCTGTTGCTGATTATGAAAGCACCTCGTTCTTACACCCGTGAAGATGTGGTGGAATTCCATTGCCACGGGGGAATAATGGCAGTGCAGCAAGTATTACAACTGTGTTTGGAAAATGGTGCCAGACTAGCCCAACCAGGAGAATTTACTCTCCGCGCTTTTTTGAATGGACGATTGGATCTGACTCAAGCCGAAGGTATCGCTGATTTAGTGGGAGCGCGATCGCCCCAAGCTGCCCAAACTGCCTTAGCTGGTTTGCAGGGGAAATTAGCTCATCCGATCCGCCAGTTACGCGCCAACTGTTTAGATATCTTGGCAGAAATCGAAGCTCGAATTGATTTTGAGGAAGACCTTCCTCCGCTGGATGATAAAGTAATAATATCAGAAATCGAGAAAATTGCCGCCGAAATCACTAGGTTAATAGAAACCAAAGACAAAGGTGAGTTGCTACGCACTGGCTTAAAAGTGGCAATTGTTGGGCGGCCCAATGTGGGTAAGTCGAGCTTATTGAATGCTTGGAGCCAGAGCGATCGCGCCATCGTCACAGACTTACCCGGTACAACCCGCGATGTGGTGGAATCTCAGTTAGTTGTCGGGGGAATTCCCGTACAAGTCCTAGATACAGCAGGGATTCGGGAAACCACAGACCAAGTGGAAAAAATTGGCGTAGAGCGATCGCGTCGTGCCGCCAATGCAGCTGATTTAGTCTTGCTTACCATCGACGCTTCAGCAGGTTGGACAGAAGGCGATCGAGAAATTTACGAACAAGTGCAACACCGTCCGTTAATTCTAGTGATTAACAAAATCGATTTAGTAGAAGAAGGTGAAAGCAAAATTCTTCAATCCCAAATTCCAAATTCCAAATCTAGAATTGTTACAGCCGCGGCTCAAAATCAAGGTATTGATAGTTTAGAAAAAGCAATTTTAAAGATAATTCAATCTGAAAAAATCCAAGCAGCTGATATGGATTTAGCCATTAACCAAAGGCAAGCAGCAGCCTTAACTCAAGCGAAAATTTCTTTGGAACAAGTAGAAGCAACAATTGCCCAGCAGTTACCTCTTGATTTTTGGACAATTGATTTACGTGGTGCAATCCAGGCATTGGGAGAAATTACTGGTGAAGAAGTAACGGAATCAGTTTTAGATAAAATTTTTAGCAAATTTTGTATTGGTAAATAAACCAAAATAACTCTAATTTTGCTAATTTTAGTAAGTTGGTGAAGCGAACCAAACCCAACATCTATCCTAATTTGTATTAATTGTTACTATTGTAAAATCCTAAGTTTATATGTCTTTGATCAATGAAATTAATCCTGTCAATGCATTTATTGTGGGAGCCAGCCAAGGTATTGGTTTGGGTTTTGTAAAAAAATTGCTACAAGATGACAGAATAGCCAAAGTTTATGCAACTTCTCGTCAACCAGAGTCAGCCTCTGATTTAATAGCTCTTGCAAGCGAACATTCTGGCCGATTAATTTGTCTTAATATGGATATTACAGACGAATTGCAGATTATTGAAGCTGTTCAAAAAATACGTACCCAAGTTGACAAACTGCATTTGGTAGTCAACTGTGTAGGACTATTGCATGAAGATACTTTGCAACCTGAAAAAAGCTTAAGACAGATCAATTCAGAAAATTTGCTGCGCTACTTTCAGATAAATAGTATTGGTGCTGTTTTACTGGCTAAACATCTACTGCCTTTGTTTCGTCATGGAGAACGCAGCGTGTTCGCTAATATTTCTGCTAAATTGGGCAGTATTGGCGATAACCAACTTGGTGGATGGTATGGCTATCGCGCTTCTAAAGCAGCACTCAATATGTTGATGCGAACTGCGGCAATTGAGTATAAAAGAAGTTGTCCTAAAGCATTAATAGTGACATTGCATCCTGGTACAACTGATACGCGTCTTTCCCGGCCTTTCCAGGGAAATGTAGCTGCGGAAAAATTATTCTCAGTGGAACGCACCGTTATCCAATTACTGACTGTTATCGAACAGCTTCAAGAAGGCGATAGTGGACAGTTTTTCTCGTGGGATGGAAGCAGATTGCCTTGGTAACTGCGTTACGCTGGTGCTAGTGAAATTTACGTTATTTGTAACCAAAGCCTATGAAGTTTTTTGTGCCAGCAGCTAAAGATGATGTTAAAGCAGAGCAAGTGTATAGTGCTTTTGCTCAGTCTGTAAAAGCACCAATAACCGAAAAGCGTATTTGGAAGTTACAGTGGCGCGATCGCGAAATTAATATGGAATGCGAGGTAGGTAAACCCTTACCATCCTCTTATCAAACCGGGAAAGAGTTAGTTATGGCAATATTTGAGTGCGAAAACCTTTATAAAATTTGTACTCTTACCCGTGGAGGAGTAAAGGGAGAACCTATCTTGGTTGGCAAAAACTCTGTATCCTCAGCAACATATTTTTCAGATAATATACATAACTGACTCTTTAATATGCGATCGCTTGTTTGAGAAAAGTGGGTGCGATCGTCCTGGTAGCATAATACTGTGTAAAGTTAAAGTGCTAAGAACTAGGAAACTCTAACTCAGCACTTCCCCGTCCTAACTGCACTGTTTCAGATGGTAGATGTCGCTCCAACCAATCCTCCAAATCAGCCATTACCTCAGGGTAATTAAGGTCGCTCTGAATTTCGTGATAGGCTCCCGGATACTCAATTCTTAGCTTATCTTTGCACTTTACCCGTTGGTAAAAGATGTCACTTCCCGCAGGTAAAGCAACTCGGTCTGCACCACCGTGGAGAATCAACAATGGTAATTGCCAATCACCTGCATGAGCATTAATCCAATCAACTGTTGCAAAGAATTCAGTAGCTAGACGGGCTGTGGCAAGGGTATGTCGCAGCTTATCTTGGGCATAGGCGGCTAAAACCTGCTGATCTCGTGAACCAGCACTCAGGTCAATGCCTGTATTCAGGGTGAAACGCGGCCACACCCGTGAGAGCATTTTTCCTAAAAGTACCCGGATAGGTGAAACCCCAACTTTCCCCAAGGTTGGCGCTAAAGCGATCGCACCCTGCAATACTGATGCTTGTTGGGGATAGCGCAGAATGTAAT
Organism: Nostoc sp. NZL; assembly: GCF_015714705.1. Classification (NCBI taxonomy): domain Bacteria; kingdom Bacillati; phylum Cyanobacteriota; class Cyanophyceae; order Nostocales; family Nostocaceae; genus Nostoc; species Nostoc sp. NZL. The sequence continues at coordinate 41,315 of NZ_WBKL01000159.1, forward strand.
CTAAAACGATCACCCCACCTAAACTATGACCCAAGAGAAAAATTGGGCATCCAGGATTCTGAGTCTGAATTAACTCTAAGAAAGCTTTTAAGTCTTCTCGAAACTCACTCCAAGCGTTGATATAGCCTCGCTGACCTGGTGAGCGTCCATGACCACGCAAGTCTAAGGTGTAGACAGCATATTGTTTGGGTATCAAATGCTGAATTACATTACTGTAGCGATCGCTGTGCGCTCCAAGTCCATGCACAATGGCTAATATTGCCCGTACTTTACCCTCTGGATGCCAGCTTTGGTAATACAGGTCAAGTCCTCCAACACCCTGAAATGTGCCTTCTCTACGAGACGCTACGCGATCGCTATGGTCAATCATAGGGTTAATTTTTTACGTATTTTCCCAGCAAGTTACTAACATGTCAACAGTCATTGTAGTAAAAATAGCTTCTGGCTATGGGAATAATTACAGTGAATTGAGCTACCCTTATGTATTTAAAATATCGATAAAATAATTCCACAGCTTCTAACCGTGGGTTGGTTAATAATATGACCTCAAGAATTATGATTTATTCATGAATTCAAAGAGGTTTTTATCAAAAGTTCTTCTAGGGAATCTGTTCAGGAAAACCTAGCTGATGGGGTAACTTCCGAAGTTCATGCCGACTCAAAATCCAGCCATCAGCAGGAAGATAGTACACAATTAAAAAGTTTGACTGCTGCAAGTATCAAGCGGGTAAAAGAGGGTGTAGCTGCGGCTGGCGATCGCGCAGTTCGCCAAATTATCGAAAAAACTCTCAATGGATTGGAAGGTATTAATCAGGGGCATTCGGAACCTAGAGCCAACTCTGGGCTACGTCGTTTTGTAATGCGATCACTCATCCATTCCTTTTTCAAGGTACGGGTCGAACATCTAGAAAGAATACCTCAGAAACCTGCAATTCTAGCTGTCAACCATCTCCACCACATCGATCCTTTACTCCTCTTAGCCGAACTCCCTACCCAACCCCACTATTACATCCTGGGCGATGCCCGTACTCTCTATAACAAGTGGTGGAAGCGCCTAATCCTGGGTTTTGCGGGGGGTGTGATTCCTTTGGAACGGGTGTGGAAAGAAGAAGTTGCTGTTATGGAAGCGGCTAAAGCAGGAAGGCAAGATTTAGTTGAACTAGCCGCAGCAATTAAACAGACAGTACCGACAGGGGAAGATATACACACACTGCGACAAATAGACCGCATTATTCTGGCAATTTTGACTCGTGGAGATGGGATGATTCTCTTTCCCGAAGGACGACTAGGAACTGCTGAGGGTAAGTTGCATCTCCCTTTGAAACGCGGGACTGTAATTTATGCCTTGCGGGCTGGTGTACCGATTATTCCAGTTGGACTGATTGGAACTCATGACCTTTATTTGGGAAAAGAGTTAACAATTCGAGTAGGTGAACCGTTACACTTTACCCAAACAACCAGACCAAAGCGCCAGGAAGTGGACGTAGCTTTAGAGGCGTTACAGAATGCTATGCTGGCTCTGTTACCAACTAATTATCAAGAACCAACAGGATTAAAGCTGTTACGTTCTTTCCTCAATCACATGTTGTGGTAAGAGATTATTGCTCTAAAAAGTTTGTAACTTTGAAATTTGATGTTCCCTCCCAACAGTGGTTTAAAAATGCGTTTACCTGAGCATCTGCCGAGTCAGCCGATTCCCTAGATGCATTAAACTGGACTGCTGTCACAATGTACTCAAAGATAATTACGAACTCCTTTTGAGGTGAAATTCTTTCAACTACAATTGTTTCACCTATCTTAGGGATTTGAGGCATATTTACCACAAATGTCTCAACTTTTGGTTTATCTAGTGGATTTTTGAAATTGAAGTATTTACAGTAAACAATAATTTTCACTTAGACAACCACCAATAAGATTATAGATAATCAAAATTATCCTTTAATTGAAAAATTGTAAATATTATAATAGTTTTTTAAAAAATATCGATCAGCTTATACCGATTATCTAAAATTAGGCTACAGCCATAAAGCTGTAAACCAAACTAAGATTTGGCGAATTACGAATTACGAATTAGTATTATTTCCCCTGCCATAGTTGCCGTAACGACCTAAAAATCTTTACAAATCTCTCTTCTAGCCAGAGCATAGCATAATCAACCCATTCCAAAAGTTGCTCTAAGGGGTGCTTCTCATAGCCAGATGAAGTTACTTTGGTTTCTATCCAGTCTGGTTGTGCCTCAACTTGACTGCTTTGGTGAAGCTGCTGTTTCAACATTTCCCCTTTACGACTCTCGCTTTTAGTTTGGGAAATGCTGGTTCGGGTTTGTTTTGCAGAGGCAACTTTTCCAGATACTTTTTGACTTGAGGCGAGATTACTAGTTAGTTGTTTCCTTTGCACCAAGCCAGATCCAACTTTAGGTTGTTTTACAGCCAAATTATTTTGTGAAAAATGTCCTACTGATAAACTTGAGGCTAAAGCAGGATTTTTGCTTTGAGAAAGTGTAACTGGCTTTTCAGCAACTATTTCAGTATTACCAAATAAATCATTCCACGTTAGCCAAGGATCATCTGTTAAATTCTGATTCTGCAACTGACGGCTTTTGGACAAGGCTTTTCTAAGGCGTGAAGATAATATTTTACTTGGCAATCGCTTATCACTGGTTGTTGGCTCAAGTGTTTTTCTATTACCAACACCAAAAAAGTAATTAAGCGCAGCCTCAATCAAAGCCTGAAGATTCAGTGTATGAGTTTCCAAACCATCAGCAGCAGTTGTAATGTCTCCCTTAGCAGCTAATTGCTCTTTGCCATAAAGAAATATGTTTAACTGAGTTTGGGCAACTTGGACAATTTCCTGGCTACGTTCTTGCACAGGTACTAAAGCATTTGATTCCAACTTAGCAACGGCTATATCTAGAAATGCTAATAATTTATCTGTAGTAAGTAAATCTTTTGATATCCCTTCAACTAAAACTGGCATTCTAGCTGTATTTCCATCAGTAAGCTTTGCTAATAAACGGTCAATTTGTGGCAATAGCTGCGTTTCTTTTCTAGCTATAATCAACTGCCAAGAATGCCAGTAATTAGCAACTTCGTTAATAATTCGAGCTTCTAATTTTGCCTGCTGTTGAGGTGTTAAAACATCTAAAATTTCATTGTTGGTAGTAACAAGTACTAAACTACGATTCATCAAATTTGTGGCGATTCCCCGCACTACTGGAAGATATTCTTTGAGAGCGTTCTCTAGCTGTGAAGGGTTGATATTTCCGGCTTGATTCCCTGTAATATTTGATGATTCTGTAAGACTAGCGTTATTTGTAGAGTTATTATCAAGGAATTTCAGCCGCAACAATCCCAAAAAAACCAAGGGATTGAAAGGTTCAGATGTTTTCGTAAGAGTAGAGGCGGATTCATCAGATGACAGATAATTGACTGCCTCTAGTACTTGTTGAATGGGGTTATCAACATTTGGAATTTCAGGCTGGAAATCGGTATCATTTGGTTGTAACTTTAGTCTAGTTTGTGGTTCTTTGGTCTGTAGCGTTTTCCCAGATGATTCAGATGACTGAAACAGTAGATACACTGGGTAAAGTAGTACCTCCACACCCCACTTAGTAGCAACTTGTAAATGCCGGAAGGTGTGTTCCCACTGTTCTGTCACCCGCCGAGATTGCTGGTGGACAAAGTTAAATAGTCTGCTTTGATAACGACCAGAGGAACCAGAAGACATAGTAGTAATTTTTTAGTTCAAGTCTTGTTAAGTTGTGAGACTCGCGCCAAACAATAAAAACAACCAACACCTCATCTTAGCGAATATATGACCCCGACTGTCTCTCAATCCCAGACCAAAATCATCTCACAAGCAATTGAGCAACTGCGCTCTTTTTGTCAAGTTAATCTTCAGTCTAGTTGGCTATACCAGGAATGTGACCTGATTATTACTGATGTTGTAGCTGCTGATTTGTCTCATTGGCAACCTGTTCAGTTGAATGCTAAAGAACATATTGCTTGGACAGGCGGGAAAAAAGTGCTATGGCTAGTGCAAAGATTGGTGGTTCCCCAAGATTTACAGGGCTATCCCTTAGCTGGGTTATCTTTGCGGCTGGCGCTGGTTTGGTGGGCAGATTCTGCTGAGATTTATGTGAATGGGGAGTTAGTGCTGGAGGGTGATTTATTTGATTGTTCGCCTAGAGTGCTTCTGGCTCAGGGGGTGAAGCCAGGGGAAGAATTTACTGTGGCTTTGCGGTTAGTGAGTCCGGGACATTGTGATGGTGCTTTAGTGCGATCGCTCCTAGTTTATGAGTCTACTGTTGATAATAATCCCGATCCGGGTTTTGTGGCTGATGAGTTAGCTGTGCTGCAACTTTATTTGGAAAAGTTTGCGCCGGAAAAGTTGGATGTTTTGGCGGCGATGGTGGGGGAGGTTACGAACCGCAGAGGCGCAGAGGACACGGAGGAAGAGAAGGGAGAGTTGGTAAGGTCATTTTTATCTTTACGCCAAAACCTAATTCAATCCGATATCTTAGCCCCCCTTTTGAAGGGGAGCCACTGCGGTCTTGGGGTCTCCCCAAGTGGAGCAAGTAGCGTGGGTTGGGGGGATCAAAAATCTAAAATTTTCTTATTGGGTCATGCTCACTTAGATTTAGCATGGCTATGGCCTGTGAGTGAAACTTGGAATGCGGCGCAAAACACTTTTGAGTCGGTTCTGAAATTGCAAGAAGATTTTCCTGAGTTAATTTTCTGTCATTCGACTCCCGCCCTTTATGCTTGGATTGAAGAACATCGCCCGGATTTGTTTCAGGCGATTCAAGCACAGGTAGCCACAGGACGTTGGGAAGTTGTCGGCGGAATGTGGGTGGAACCAGAACTTAACCTAATTTCTGGTGAATCAATAGTCCGTCAGCTATTGTATGGTCAACGCTACATCCAGGAAAAATTTGGCAAGCTTTCAACCATAGTGTGGGTTCCAGATACTTTTGGTTTTTGTGCAACTTTACCGCAGTTTTTCGCTAATGCCGGAATTGAGTATTTTGTGACGCAGAAGTTGCGGTGGAATGATACTACTAAATTTAATTATGGGGCTTTTTGGTGGCGATCGCCTGACGGGTGCGAAGTCTTTAGTTTGATGTCTGCACCCATCGGTGAAGCTATAGACCCAGTAAAAATGGCATCCTACGCTCTTGAATGGCAATCCCAAACTGGTTTACCAGAATCCCTCTGGCTTCCCGGTGTCGGTGACCACGGCGGCGGCCCCACCCGTGATATGTTAGAAACCGCCCAACGCTGGCAAAAGTCGCCTTTCTTCCCAGATATCGAATTCACGACAGCAGAAAAATATTTACAGCAAATCGTAGAGACGCGATTCATCGCGTCTGTCAGTCATTATGATTCTTCCTCCGCCTCCCCCCCTTCCCCTTCATTCCCTACTTGGAATGACGAACTATACTTAGAATTCCATCGCGGTTGCTACACTAGTCACGCAGATCAAAAACGTTGGAATCGTCGTTGTGAAAATTTATTGTATCAAGCTGAACTATTTGCTACCTTGGCAACCGTAAGCTGTGGTGTGACGTATCCTAAAGCAGAAATCGAAGCAGCTTGGAAGCTGGTGTTATTTCAACAGTTTCATGATATTTTACCTGGTTCTTCAATTACCCAAGTTTACACAGATGCGTTGCCTCAGTGGCAGCAAGTGGAACAAATAGGAACGAAGATATTACAGGAATCACTTTTAGCGATCGCATCTCACATTACCCTATCAGAACCACCAAAACCCGATAGTTTGCCTATTTTCGTTTTCAATTCTCTCAATTGGCAACGTTCTGAGGTAGTCTCTGTAGCCTTACCCACACCAGAAGAATGGCAGATTTACGACACTTCTGGAAAGCAGCTTGTCTCCCAATTATCTGAACCATCCACCCTACTATTTCTCGCTACCGAAATTCCACCCGTTGGCTACCGCATATTTTGGCTTTCCCCCCTATCTCCCCCATCTCCCTCATCTCCTCTCCTCGCAGACTGGATTTTAGAAAATGAATTCTTGCGAGTTGTTATAGACCCTGACACCGGAGATTTATCAAGTGTTTTTGATAAAACTTATCAACGAGAAATTTTAAGTGGGGCGGGGAATCAACTACAAGCTTTTAAAGATAGTGGTCAATATTGGGATGCTTGGAATATAGACCCCAATTACGCTCAACATCCCTTACCCTCAACAAATCTTCTATCTATTCAGTGGTTAGAACAAGGCCCTGTGCAAAGCCGTGTGCGCGTGGTGCGTCAGTTGGGTGAATCGGAATTTTGCCAAGATTATATTCTGCAAGCTGGTTCACCTCTGCTGAAAATAGCTACTACCGTTAATTGGCAAGAAAATCATGTATTAGTGAAAGCTGCTTTTCCCCTCCATTTTGAAGCAGACTTTGCTACTTATGAAATTCCCTGTGGCGCAATTCGCCGCCCAACTAAACCGCAAACCCCCGCAGAACAAGCAAAATGGGAAGTTCCCGCTTTGCGTTGGGCTGATTTAACAGGAGAAACACAGCAGGGTATTCACGGTGTTAGTCTGCTAAATGATTGTAAATACGGTTACGACAGCAAACCGAATCAACTCCGCCTGACACTGCTACGCAGTCCTAATTGGCCAGACTCAGAGGCTGATAGAGGTTTTCACGAGTTTACATATACCTTGTATCCTCATACTGGTAGCTGGGAATCAGCCCATACAGTACGGCGTGGCTATGAATTGAATATCCCATTGCAAGTGATATTGAATCCACTTACAACTCACAACGTAAACGCCCCGCTACAGCTAACAGCACTGGCTCAACGCACCGCTACCGCTAACAGTACTATTGAAAGGGTGAGTTTCCTAGATTTATCAGATGAAAATTTAATCTTGATGGCCTTGAAGCCATCAGAGGATAACCCACAGCAGTTAATTCTGCGGTGTTATGAATGTCACGGAGAAATAGCCGAGTTATCTTTGCAAAGTGATTTAGGGTTGAATCTAGGAGATAAAGTAGATTTGTTAGAGCGTTCCTCTACTACCGAATTCTCATCTGGGCAACAAATATTGACGATACAGCCTTGGAAAATCGCCAGTTTCAAGGTGATACCAACGATTAATCCCAGACTTGGATAAGTCAATACAGACTTAACCCCCAGCCCCTTCTTCCCTTGTAGGGCTACGGTGTATACACAAGTCTTCTAGAGTTGCGCCACAGGCTTTTTATCCCCCCAACCCCCCGATAAATTGGGGGGCAAAAAGCTCTCAAAGTCCCCCTTAAAAAGGGGGATTTAGGGGGATCTAGGACGATTTTGGTTTTTTAGAAAGATGTGTGTACACCGTAGCCTTTGCAAGGGGAGGGTTAGGGTGGGGTAAAATCCTGGTAAATCAGCGATTTTAGACTTGTGTGTACACCGTAGCCTAAAAGGACAGAGGTCTAGCTGTACTAGCGGCTGACTCCTAACTCCTGTACAGACGCGATTAATCGCGTCTCTCCAAACTCCTAACTCTTTTAATCTTCGTGGTCATCAAAAGGATCGTTCAATTCCTTGCTAGGAGGACCAAAGGAGGTATAAATCGAAATTCCGGTGATGGCAACCACTACGGCAGCCATAGAAATGCTAAGAACTATTGCGGGTTCCATAATTGAGAGATAGATTATGAGTGCTATTCTTATAGAATATTACAGAAGATTAAAAAAAGCTTTGGCAAGTAATCTTAGGTGAACTATGGCGCAAAGGACTAGGTTGGGAGATATCCTGAAACCACTTAACTCTGAATATGGGAAAGTGGCTCCAGGTTGGGGTACTACCCCTGTGATGGCTGTTTTTATTTTGCTATTTTTTGTGTTTCTGCTAATTATTCTGCAACTTTACAATAGAACACTGTTGGTTGAGGATGTAGTAGTCGATTGGCGGAGTTTGGGACGCTAATAGATACACAGCTATCAAGTTTGGATAACAAGTTAAGTTACACCCGGTACTTCCGGGTTTTTTTGTACGTTGTTATTTGCTACTGGGCAAGAAGGGGCGCAAGGCCTTGCGCCCCTTCTAGAAATAATTTGGGATAATTTATTTTTTGCAAGTCCCTTGAGGAACGTAGCAAGATCCCACAGGGTAAAACAATATTTCCAGGGCTTTGTTGGATTGCGCTTTGTTTAACCCATCGCAATAGTTAGAGAGCTTAGATTTGCTTAAGCTGAACTACTATCGCAAATTCACTGGCACTGCTAATATCAACTATAGTTTTGTATAAACACTATTTAGACTAATTGTTACAGCAGATTTCAACCAACTTGTTCACGTACAAAACCTAAGTCTGATAGCCTTGCGTTCGGGAGCATCTTGAGCAAAGAGAACGACTAGAAATTTCCGCCTATACTCAAATCTTAGCCGGGTTAAAATACGAAAAAGACTTGATTAGAAACTTGTTTCGGGAGGGTATGATGCGCGAATCAGTGATTTATCAAGAGATTCTCGCTGAAGGGGAACAACGAGGAGAACAACGAGAACGATCGCTCATTGTTCGTCAAATAACTCGGCGCGTGGGAGAATTACCCCAAGAAGTGCGTGAGTAAATTGAAAGCCTCGACCTAGAGCAATTAGAAAATCTCGGTGAAGCTTTGTTAAATTTTCAAGCGATGTCTACGGCGGTAAACTACGCAGATTTAAAAACTTGGTTCAATACATTAGAGCAGAAGGGCCAATAATAATATATGAGTCTATGGTAGTGGTTCTATAGTTGACAGGAGACAAAAATGAATATATTTGGTATCGGTTTGCCGGAAATGGCTGTAATTATGGTAGTTGCATTGTTAATCTTTGGCCCAAAGAAGCTGCCAGAAATTGGTCGGAGTGTGGGCAAAACAATTCGTAGTTTCCAAGAAGCTTCTAAGGAGTTTCAAACCGAGTTTCAAAAAGAAGCAGAACAGCTAGAAGAAGTTGTCAAGACTACTGCTGAACTGGAACCTAAGCAAATCTATCCTGCTAAATCTGAGCAGGATACCGCTAGTTCTTCGCAACCTAGCTAGTACCGCTACGCGGAAGTCAAAAGTCAAAAGTCATGAATGCTTTAATTCTGGACTTTTTGGCTGTAATGAAATAGTAGGTTTATTTCCGCCTTTACCTAAGTCGGAGAGAAGGCTCCCGCCATAATCTTTGATTTGGCGGCGAGATGAATCGAGGGCGAAAAACGAGGAGCGATCTTTGCAATCCCCCGCTATATCAGGTACTCCTGATATAGCGGGGAGAGGGTTTCAATAGGAGAATGCTGGATATCAATTGACTGTAGGCAAAATGACAGAAGCTGTTACGCAACCAGCTTTAGTGATTCCCCAGCTAATTGTTGGATTGGGGAATCCAGAAAGCAAGTACGACCAAACACGCCATAATATTGGCTTTGCTGCTGTAGAAACTCTCTCCCGTTCTTGGCGCATTTCCTTAGCAGAAAACCGCAAGTTTCAGGGGGAGTATGGCGAGGGTATGGCCCCAGGTGGTGGTAAAATTCGCTTGCTAAAGCCGTCAACTTATATGAATCGGTCAGGACAAGCAATACAAGCGGTGACAAGTTGGTATAAATTGCCGCCTGAGTCAGTGCTGGTGATTTATGACGATATGGATTTGCCCTTGGGAAAAACTCGTCTGCGCTTATCTGGTTCGGCTGGGGGACATAACGGCATGAAAAGTGCGATCGCACATCTTAGTACCCAAAACTTTCCCCGTTTGCGAATCGGTATTGGTAAACCCAAAGGTGCAGCTAATAACGATGATTCTGATGCTGTTTCTCATGTGCTGGGGCGATTTTCTGGTGCCGAAAATCAGCAGATGTCTCTTGTACTTCAGTTCGTGGTTGAGTGTATTGAACTAAGCCTCAAGCAGGGAGTAGAAAAGGCGATGAATATTTGTAATAGCCGCACCATTAATAATTCTGAGTCTTAGGGTTGGATGAATACTATCCTATAAGCTTGGCAAAGGCTCTTATTTTGGTTGATGGGCAGCGATTTTAGCTTGCTCCATCCAACCGATATAAAGCCCTTACGCCTTTTGTGCTTGGGAAAAGTGACTCATCTACATCCTAATTTGGGGTGCGGCATAGTTTGCTTAATTTTTGTAAGAATAATGGCAATTACGTTGTTGCCTGTTTTAGGTCATAACCTCAAGCAACGCCACTACCAAACCAAGTAAGTTTAGTTAAAACGTCTTTTGCGTCTAGCTGCCACTGCCTTACGTTTGCGCTTTTCTATCGGTGTTTCAAAGTGCCGATGATATTTCACATCAGCTAATATCCCAGCTTTGGAAACCTGACGTTTAAACCGACGCAAAGCTGAGTCTATTCCTTCGTTCTCTCCTAGAACCACCTGGGTCATTCTTGCCTATTCCTCATAATGAATAGTTTCCATTGTAATAGTAGCCTCAACCTTAGTAAAACCCCCCTAAGCTAAAGTCATGATTAAGAGGCTATTCGTCTAGTTGAGGCTAGTTGTGTGTGCTTCTAGATTGTGAAATTGGCACTTAACTAAAAGTTAATCTAACTGCCCTAATGCGCTCTCCGCAGCAGTAAAGAAGATAGCAAAATTGCAATGTCAAATTTTCCTGACTGTAATATTAACTGGCGATAAATGTAGTTTTGGCTACTATAACAATCCTAAGCGATTCGTGAGAGAGAATATCCCCAATTTCTTAAATAAATCGGGGATAATGTGACTTTGAATTCTTCGCAATCAGATAGGATTGCTATAGCAAATATGAGAAAATATGATTATGTTTGCAGATTTTAGAAGTTGATTCTGCCCTCATTAAATAATTTATATCAGGCTGCTAATGCTGCAAAAGCAACAAATAAATTCCATAAGCTAGTTGATCGGAAAATTACTCCACCACTGAAAAAAACTAGTACTATGCCAATACCTAACAAAATCCACCCAAGCTGACTAGCTTCTCTGCGAAAAAACACTAATGTAAACACACCTGACATGATTGCTAATACGGAAACAGTAGCAGGTAATCTACTGGAAAAAGGTAGATAGTAACCGCTAACAAATATTATATTTTGACCAAAAAAGTATAAGCCTGTAAAAAGTAGGATTAAACCTATAAGTCTGATTAACAGTCTGCCCATAATAAGTAGGTCGGCGTAAATAATTATTGTTGCAATAAGGCAGGGGGCAGGGGGAGAAAGAGTTTGAGCTTTATTTACTTTTATTTACATAGTTTGATTTTATTCCACCGACTTACTTATTTGTATATTTATAATGGCTGAAGCCAATTTTAATCCGATTATACTGAAGTTTCTAAAATGTTACTAGATTTTACGTAAAAAAAATAATTAGATTTAAGTAAATATACTGCTTTTTAGTCTGCCATACTTGAAGATACCAGTACAAGTAATGTTGGTTACATGAAGTAGTCCTTGCCAGCGTTTTATCAAGGTGCTTTAATAGCGATCGCATTCCGCAAATAGAAAATATGTACAAGACGCGCAGCGACTCGACATCAGACATCGCTGCTAGTGTTCATCAAATTACAGACTCAAAACATTAAACTCAAAGATATGACAAGCTAGTAGCATATCTTTGATACTAAATTCGCCCAAAAGCTGAATAGGAGCATATATGGAGCCAATCATTGCTATAGTCTTAGCGCTTATAGGTTATGCCTTAGGTTCTGCAAAACTGATTAATCAAGGTAATGAAGCCCTAGTCGAACGCTTGGGGCGGTATCATCGGAAACTTAAGCCAGGGCTGAACTTTATTGTTCCCTTGGTAGATCAGATTGTGATGGAAGATACTACACGAGAGCAGTTTTTAGACATCAAACCTCAGAATGTGATTACCCAAGATAATATTTACGTGGAAGTGGATGCTATTGTGTACTGGCGTATTAGAGATATTGAGAAAAGCTTTTATGCTATTGAGGATCTGCAAGGGGCACTGACACAGGTAACCACAACCACGCTCCGGGAAGTCATTGCCCAGAACACCCTAGAGCAGACCAATGTCTCCAGATCGGAGATGGACTCAGCTATCCTAGACCAGTTGAATAATATAACAGCAGATTGGGGAGTTGATATTATCCGGTTAGACCTTCAGAGAATTACTCTACCTGAGAGTGTACGAAAGTCTAGGGAAGAGGAGCAAGCCGCTGTAATTAAAAAAAGGGCGCTGATTACTGAAGCAGAAGGGGAAAAGGAAGCTGCCATTAAAAAAGCAGAAGGAACTATGGCTTCAGTGCAAATCATTTCTCAAGCTCTCCGTTCCAATCCTGACAGTAGAGACATTCTGCGGTATCTTGTAGCTCAAGATTACGTAGATGCTAGCCAAAAACTTGGTGAGAGTAATAATGCCAAAATTGTCTTTGTAGACCCAGCTAACTCAAGTGAAATGTTTCAAGAGTTGATAGCTGAGTCAGTAAATCAAGAAGGTAACGGCAAAAAATCCGAGAACGGTAATACTTAAGAGTCATGCTGTGCATCTTGTCTCAGTAGCGCATCGGCTACTAGTGAAACATCGCGCATTTCTTGAACATCGTGAACTCGGAGGATATCAGCGCCATTAAGAATAGCAGCACAACAAGCTGCTGCCGTTCCCCAAACTCGTGCTTTGGGATCTGGTTGATTTAAAATCCGACCAATGAAGCTTTTACGAGATGCTCCTACCAAGATAGGACAGTTGAGTCTTGTTAGCGATCGCAAGCGGCGAAAAATTTCTAAATTTTGCTCATAGTTCTTAGCAAAGCCAATACCAGGATCGATAATAATTTTTTCCAGTTCAATGCCCGCAGTAGTTGCTGCCTCAATTTGCCGAGCCAAAAAACTATAAATCTCACCGAGCAAATCTTGATAATCAGTCTGTTGTTGCATTGTCTGTGGTGTTCCCCGGATGTGCATTAAAATTATCGGTACACCTAAATCTGCAACTGTTGGCAACATTTCAAAGTCAAAAGTGCCGCCAGAAATATCATTAATAATATCCGCTCCAGCTTCTACAGATGCCCTGGCTACAGCAGCACGGGTAGTATCTACAGAAATCGGGACTGAAATTTCTGGTCTTAGCACCTGTAACACCGATAACACTCGGTCAAGTTCCTCCTCCAGAGGTATTTGCTTTGCCCCTGGTCGAGTTGATTGACCGCCCACATCGATAATGTCAGCACCAGCAGCCACCAGTGCTTGCGCCTGCACTAAAGCAGCAGAGGTAGTGTTAAACTCACCCCCATCACTAAAGCTATCAGGCGTTACATTCAAAATGCCCATTAAATAAGTTCGCTGTCCCCACTCGAAACAGCGTCCCCGAATTATCAAGTTGCTTGGCATAAATTTACATTAGACATTCCCATGCAGAGCATGGGAACAAGAAGAAGGCACATCACACTGACTGAAAATTCACAATTCGAGCGAAACTCTCAGGTTCCAAACTTGCTCCTCCCACTAAAACACCATCAATTTCTGGTTGAGCCATGATCTCATCAATATTATTCGGCTTGACTGAGCCACCATATTGAATTGATACATTTGGATTACTCAACTGGCTACGAATTAAGCCAATAATCCGATTTGCCTCTGTTACTTCACAGGTATCACCAGTACCAATCGCCCAAATTGGTTCATAGGCAATCACCAAATTATCCTGATCGATATCTACCAACCCTTTGTCGAGTTGGAGAGCAATCAGTGATTCAGTTTCTCCCGCATCCCGTTGTTGTTTTGTTTCGCCAACACAGAGAATTGGGGTCAAACCAAACCTTTGAGCAGCTCGGAGGCGTAGATTAACGGTTGCGTCTGTTTCACAAAAGAATTGCCGTCGTTCGCTATGACCGACAATCACAAAGCGCACACCACTTTCTGTCAGCATTGGGCCAGAAATCTCACCCGTATAAGCTCCATATTCTTCCCAATGGATATTTTGTGCCCCCAGTTGGATAAGGCTACCGTGCAAAGTCTTGGACAAAACGCTTAAATCAGTGAAAGGAGGGCACAATATCACTTCTCGCCCTTGGGGGGTTTCCTCTAAGTGGGGCAGAAATCCTCGTAGAAACTCTTGGGTTTCTGCCTGGGTTTTGTACATTTTCCAGTTGCCGGCAATAACGATTTTCCGCACAGGTAATTTAGTCAAGATCCTAACGAGTTATTTAGATGCATTTTTCAGTTTATGACTTTTTGTTAGTCATTAGTCATTAGTCATTGGTCATTAATCAAGAGTTATTCTCTTATGCACCTCTGCCCCCCTACTCCCCAAACCCTTGTTAAAAATAACTAGGATAATAGACAGGGGTAATTTAAAAATCCCAAATTTCAAATCTCAAATTGATATGACTTCGACATTGCCCGTGCCTGAACCTCATCAAAGCGATTCCGCTAACACTGACCCAAATTCTCTCAGTTGGGAGGAAGAACTGGATAGTGCGATTTTCAGTTTTGAAGATATTCAGACGGAACTGAACTATAAACAAGCACAAACGGCACTGCGAAACTTGGTAACCAATCTCGACCTCACCCCCCAAGAAAAAACCGGATTGGAGACAGAAATTGCTGATTTGGAAACCATGCTGGGGAAGTTAGACCGCATGGTGGTGCAGATTGCGGCTTTTGGCATGGTGGGACGTGGTAAGTCTTCTCTACTCAATTCTTTGGTTGGGCAAACAGTATTTGAAACTGGGCCGCTGCACGGTGTCACTCGTGCTGCACAAAGAGTTAATTGGAGTATTAGTGAGGAAGCGATTGGGGAAACTGAACGTGCTTTGCGAGTCACACTCCCTGGTGTAGGTCAATCCCAGGTGGAATTAATTGACACTCCTGGGTTAGACGAGGTAGATGGTGCAACTCGTGCCGCTTTAGCTGAACAGATTGCCAAACAAGCAGATTTGATTCTGTTTGTGATATCTGGCGACATGACAAAGCTAGAATATACCGCTCTTTCTCAGTTGCGGGAAGCAGGTAAACCGATTATTTTGGTGTTTAACAAAGTAGATCAGTATCCAGAAGCAGACCGGATGGCAATTTATCACAAAATCCGGGATGAAAGGGTGCGAGAATTACTCACACCTTTAGAAATTGTCATGGCTGCGGCATCGCCATTAGTGAAGACGGCGATTCGTCGCCCTGATGGTACGAGGGGTATACAGTTGCGTACAGGTAATGCCCAAGTCGAGGAACTGAAGCTAAAAATTTTGGAAATTCTGCATCGTGAGGGTAAAGCCTTGGTTGCTCTTAATACCATGCTTTATGCCGACGTTGTAAATGAGCAATTGGTTGAGCGAAAACTGATGATTCGGGAACAGAATGCCAATCAGTTGATTTGGAAAGCTGTGATGACCAAAGCATTAGCGATCGCACTAAATCCCGTAACTGTGGTAGATATTCTGAGTAGTGTGGTCATTGATATTGCTCTAATTTTGGGTTTATCTAAACTCTATGGCTTCTCCATGACCGAAGCCGGGGCTGTACAATTGCTACAAAAAATCGCCCTGAGTATGGGCGGCATCGGTGCGAGTGAATTGTTAGCAAATTTGGGCTTAAGTGGATTAAAAACTTTACTTGGGATCTCTGCAACAGCTACAGGTGGCATTGCGCTAGGCCCTTATATATCGGTAGCCATCACCCAAGGGGGAGTAGCTGGTGTTTCTTCTTACGGTATTGGACAAGTTACCAAAGTTTATTTAGCCAATGGCGCAACTTGGGGGCCTGATGGGCCGAAAGCAGTGATTAATCGGATTTTGACAAACCTTGATGAGACTTCAATTCTCAACCGCATTAAAGATGAATTACTCTACAAGGTAAAACTCAGAAAGTGATACACAGACGTGGAATGAATAAAGTTCGGTGAGCCATGTTAGTTCCTAGAAGCTGCTTGCTTCTCCTGTTCAGAGACGCTGTGCGTAAGCTTGCTTTAACTAATTCGTAATTACGAATTACGAATTACGAATTATTTCAACTGCTTGTATTTTGCTCAAGCCAAGCAACTAAATCAGATACATTTGTAAAATCTAAAAATTCTTCTCCTAATTGTTCCAATTGTTCAGTAGATAAAACTCGAATTCTCTCAAATATTGATGGATCTATTTCTCCAAATCGGCGATTTAACTGGCGATTTAAGAAGCGAAAAGCTTCTTTTTGTTCTCCCCTTTGTTCTCCTTGATGCAAAATATCTTGATAAATAACTGATTCTTGCATAATATCTTCCCGCAATAATTGATGAATAAAATCTTTCTCAAACTTTAATCCTGCTAAAATCTCCGTGTAAGCAGCAGTATTTTGTCTTGTTTCGATATCTGGAATTTTAGCAATTTCCTCGGCAACTTGCGATAATAACGCCCGGGCTGAATCTGTTCGCGTTAACGGTGCTAAAGGTAATAACGCCAGATTGCTAAGAAATAGTGCTGAATCTTGCTCCCACATTCGGATAACTCGATAACGGTGGGTTGTGACTTCGCTGACATATTCTTCAGTAAAAGCAATTTCGTCACTTGTCTCTTGTAAGAAAATCACTACCTGCGTAACAGGAACTTGATATTTCCGTGTCAATCGGACATAGTAATCTAGCATCCGCAGAGAAATTGGTTTTTGGGATTTGATTGTAGTTTGAAATTCTAGGTGTAAAATCCGTTTTTCCGTTTGCAGAAATGTTACCGAATCAGCACGTATCGGTTCGATGCTTAATTCGGTTTTTAAGATTTCAATTGTTCGCGGTTCTTGATTTAATAACCAACGAGTAAAATCACGGGGGTATTTTTCTGCGAGTATTTTACAAAGGTTGTCATATTCTGCCATCTATAAAGATTGCACCTGTTTTTATTAATTATTTGAAAGACCATGTATACGACGGGCTATTCTGTGTCGCAGCTTGATTTGGGCACATTTTTTATGGTGACATGTATTTAGAACTCGGAAGTTCGACCTCTGAACTCGGAACTTCGACCTCTGAACTTGGAACTTCGACCTCTGAACTCGGAAGTTCGACCTCTGAACTTGGAACTTCGACCTTTGAACTCGGAACTTCGACCTTTGAACTCGGAACTTGAGCTTCTGAACTCGAAACTTCGACCTTTAAACTCGAAATGTCAAGTCCTACACTCAAACTCCGAGCTTCTAAACTCTAACTTTCAACTTTTTAGGTAAAATTGCCGAGAGATTTTCTTCACTATTGATACTTAGGGCTGCACTTTCCGATATTTATAGATGAAATTGCACCTTAATCAACTTTTAATTTCTACCTTTGAAAGAGTCGAGCCATTCTTGAACTTGCTCGCGGGCAATATCGCGCCCTCCAAGACCAAAAGCTAGGGCGATCGCAACTGCGATCGCACCTAGTAAAAGTCCAAAGGCTAAATTGACAATATCACTGGCAACTCCTATCTGTTGTAGTGCCATTGCAGAGACTAAGGTAATAATTGCAATCCGCGCCACTTGTCCCAAAATCTGTGCTTGACGTTCACCAGAACTGGTAATGATATTAAAAGCCAGATTTGCCAGAAATAATCCAATGGCAAATATCACCAATCCCGCCAAAATCCGCCCGAATATGATCACAATACCCGATACCAATGCTGTCAGGGCTGGAATATTCAAGATATTCACCGCCGCCACCGTTGCAAATAGCATGATACCCACTAAGGCAACAATGCCTGCAATTTCCGATGGAGTACGGGCTGGAGTCGGTTCAATTGTTGGTTCTGTTGAAATTTCGATGCGTCTACTGGGTGTTGCCAGACCGAGGATGGTAAAAATGTTATTAAAGCCTAAGTTGGTGAGGATACTTGTAACCAGATCCGCGACAAAGCGCCCCACGAAATAGGCAACAATCCAAATTGCAATGGCTGTAAAGATGGCAGGTAGGGCGTTGAGAACCTGTTGCAGCATTGCGATCGCAGGCACTGATATGGCAGCAATTCCCAAGGCATTGAGGGCTGCGATCGCCACAGGAATCAAAATCAAAACATAGACAATTGTGCCGATAATGCTCGATAGAGGTTGCACCCCCGCAGTCGAAGATAATCCCAATCGACTACCTAAATGGTCGATACCAGTTGTCGCCAGCAAGTTCGTTACAATCCGCCGTACTACATTAGCGATGAACCAGCCAACTACAGCGATTAAGATCGCCGCTAAAATGTTCGGTAAAATTAGCAGAACTTCTGTAATGAGAGCTTGTACTGGTTGTAGAGCCTGCCTTAGTTCGAGAGTATCCAAAACTGGGGCAAGAAAGAGTAAAAATATAAACCAATACAGAGCATTGCCAATTGTCTCACTCAGAGACAACCGATTGAGGCTGGGTGCCCTATCTTCTGGTTCTGGATTCAAACGCTCATCCAGGTTAAATGCCTGTAATGAACGCACAGTGATCATCTTCACAATAGTCGCCAAAAACCAGGCGGTTACCAAAATGATTCCTGCACCAACCAACTTTGGCAAAAAGCCAATAAGTTGATTGAGAAAATTATTCAGAGGTCGAGACGCTATTTCCAGATCCAATGTCTGTAAAACAGCTACCGCCGTCAGTAGGAGAATGCTCCAAAACACTAAGCTAGAGATGAATTTCTCCACTTGAGGAACATCTTGACGACCCGTTATCCCTGCGGCAATGCGGTTATCTATATTTGTGCGATTGAGGATTCCTCGCGTCACTGCTGCTGCGATCGCTGCAATTAGCCAACCAACTAACAAAATTGCTACTGCCCCCAGCAAACGGGGTGTAAACAGAATCAACTGTTGAACAATACCTTGCACATCAGCGATTCCTTGATTCACTGCTGGTTGCACTGGTTGCAGGCTGGGCGATTGTGCCAAAAATTGCTGCACTCTCATGGGCAAACCAACTTCTATCACCTGGGTTATTCCTTGCCAAGTTGTGTTCATGGTTTTTCGGAATTAAGCTTAAGTATTCGCCGCAAACACTGAGTAAGTGTTTTGCCTATCAATTTACCAGTAAAAACATACATCTATGGCATTGATATCAAGAGTAATTTTTGACTTTGTTACTAATATTTGATTTAATTTACTGGCAGTGCTGAATTTTGCGTTACTCTAATTGCAGCAACAGCATCAAATATGTGGAATGTCCCAAGTTTTGGAACAATCGATTCAAATTAATGCTACAGCTACGGTAGTGGAGCGCTGTCTTAGCGATTTAGCTCTCATGCACCGCTGGTTGAATCCCGTCCTCCGTTGCGAACCAGTGGGCGAAGCTTGGAGCACCGATGTCGGCAGTGAAAGCCGTTTTATCATTCAAATTCCTCTACTGAAACCCACTTTGAATAGCGTAGTTGTGGAACGACAACCGGGTTTGGTGGTGTGGGAATTTCAGGGATTTTTTCAAGGGCGCGATCGCTGGGAATGTCAACCCACAGAAAAGGGAACGCTCTTACTCAACCGCTTTGAGTACGATATCCCTAACCCTTTGGTTAGTTGGGGTTTCAACACCTTTGCCGCATCTTGGACAAAAGCAGATATGCAAGCCCAGCTGCGCCGCCTCAAACGAGTCGCAGAAGAACAACGTAATTCGTAGTTCGTAATTGGGCATTGATTGGGCATTACTTATTTCTTCCCCTGCTTCTCTATCCCTCCTACCGATCTTTACCCAATTCGGTAAGTAGCCGCCGAATCACAGATGCATCCTCGGCATCGGGAACTTTTGTTAAATAATTTTGTAAGTCGTTTACAGCTTGGGGGTAGTAACCGAGTTGATAATAGATCAGACCGCGATCGCGCAACTCTAAAGTTAAACCAGGAAACAGCAATAAAATTCGTTCAACTGCTGCCAGCGTTTTTTCTAACTCTTGCTGTTTGAGGTAAATAAATTTGAGATTTGTCAGCATCCGTGCCAAAAATTGCCGATTACTGACTACAGCTAAAAACTCTGGTTGTAGCGACACGGGTTGCTGATAAAGTTGAGACAGGCGTTCCTCGCAATCTTGGGCAAATATTATTTCGCCACCATTGAAAGCATCGACAAAAATCTCTATATCTGGAATATCTGGGCGGATTAGGAAATGTCCTGGCATCCCCACACCCACCATCGGAAAATCAATTCGTTGGGCAACTTCTAGGTAAACCAGCGCTAAGGTAATGGGAATCCCCAGTCGGCGGTCAATTACATCATTGAAAAAGCTGTTGCGCGGGTCGTAATAGTCAATTTTATTACCAGAAAACTTTAAATCATCGTAGAGATACTGGTTAATACTTTGAACTATCCGCAAAGGATATCGTGAGTCAGGCAGTCGTTCTTGAAGCTCCCATGCCATTGTATCAAGGGCGTTGAGATATTCCTCTGGGTCTAAATTAGGATATTCTTCTTGTGCAATATACAAAGCTGCCTTTGCTAGGTCAATGTGCTCGTCAGACTGCTGAATCTCCTGGTAAAAATATTGTCGTGCTGACGAGAAATTCATAAGCTGTTGCTCGGTGGAAGTGTAAGGATGAAGCCGCAGCTACGCCTAATCCAGACATCGCAGCTTGGCTAAAAACAGTTTTTTGTACCTATCTTTATCTTATGGATATTCAGAAGTTTTGGAAATGTAGTTTGTAGATAGCTTTACTATTCTATTGCCAACTAACTTGAATAAATGCTGTGTAGTGATATGTACGACGGGCTGCGCCCACGCAAAGCACATAACAATGGAGGAACACTACAGGCAACATCTGCATCGCTTACACCTTCTGCTACACCAACTTTTCTGTCATCGGGTTATACAGGACTGGTTGATGAAGTTCGTGTAAATTGGAACAATGGCTCTACAGTGCTGGGTAATGTAACATATCACACTGCTGCTGTTCCTGAACCAACTTCTTTGATTGGCTTGCTTGGTTTGGGTGCTTTTGGTGTCACCTCTAAATTCAAGCGCAAGCAAAAGCATCAAGTTCACTGCTAATATAATCCTTAATTTATGAAGCAAAAGCTAGGTATCAAAATCTAGCTTTTTTGCTATAAGTGCAAATGCAAATATTTAGGCAGTTTAGTAGATTAGCATCTTTCGCTACATCGCGTGATAGCTAGGGCGATCGCATCTGAAAAATGAGATTAGGGATAAAGGTCAGGATGAGGGCTACAACCACAGCCGCCAAACTCCTTTTTAAGGAATTACTAAGGGAGTTATGTCCCCGTCCGGTGCTAAAGTGAAAATTGACATTGCTTATTATTATGTCTTCTCAGACCGTATCTGAAAACTAGCTTCACTCATTAGGCGCAGCATGGTCACAACCGCAGAAAAAACAAACATTGGCTACATTACCCAAATCATTGGCCCAGTTGTAGACGTTAAATTTCCCGGCGGGAAATTGCCACAAATCTACAACGCTTTGAAAATCGTTGGCACCAACGAAGCTGGACAGGAAATCAACATCACCGTTGAAGTACAGCAACTGCTGGGCGACAACCAGGTGCGGACTGTTGCGATGAGTTCCACCGAAGGCTTAGTGCGCGGTTTTGAAGTCACCGATACAGGCGCTCCCATTACCGTGCCAGTTGGTAAAGCCACCTTGGGTCGAATTTTCAACGTCCTTGGCGAACCTGTGGACAACAGGGGCCCTGTAAATGCTGAGGCAAGTTTACCCATCCACCGCTCTGCTCCCAAATTCACTGACCTAGAAACCAAACCTTCAGTGTTTGAGACTGGGATTAAAGTTGTTGACCTTCTGACTCCCTATCGACGCGGCGGTAAGATTGGTCTATTCGGCGGTGCTGGTGTTGGTAAAACCGTGATCATGATGGAGTTGATCAACAACATTGCGACCCAACACGGTGGAGTATCCGTATTTGCTGGCGTGGGTGAGCGCACCCGTGAAGGCAATGACCTCTACAATGAAATGATGGAATCTGGGGTTATCAACAAAGACAACCTCAACGAATCGAAAATTGCTCTAGTTTACGGTCAAATGAACGAGCCACCCGGAGCCAGAATGCGGGTTGGTCTTTCGGGATTGACAGTAGCAGAGTACTTCCGGGATGTGAACAAGCAGGATGTGCTGCTGTTTATTGACAATATCTTCCGGTTTGTACAAGCAGGTTCGGAAGTATCCGCGCTCCTGGGTCGGATGCCCTCAGCGGTAGGATATCAGCCGACATTGGGAACCGACGTAGGTGAACTGCAAGAGCGGATTACCTCAACAACAGAGGGTTCCATTACCTCCATTCAGGCAGTGTACGTACCTGCGGATGACCTCACCGACCCCGCACCTGCTACTACCTTCGCCCACTTGGACGGTACCACAGTGCTGTCTCGCGGTTTGGCAGCTAAGGGAATTTATCCCGCAGTTGACCCCCTTGGTTCGACTTCCACCATGCTTCAACCAAATATTGTAGGTGAAGAACACTACAATACTGCTCGGGCGGTGCAATCAACTCTGCAACGTTATAAAGAACTCCAAGACATTATCGCCATTCTCGGTTTGGATGAATTGTCTGAAGAAGACCGTCTAATTGTGGCGCGCGCGCGGAAAGTTGAGCGCTTCTTGTCTCAGCCGTTCTTTGTAGCAGAAGTATTTACCGGTTCTCCTGGTAAGTATGTGAAGTTGGAAGATACTATCAAAGGGTTCCAGAAGATTCTGTCTGGTGAGTTGGATGCTCTGCCAGAACAGGCTTTCTACTTAGTTGGCGATATCAACGAAGCGATCGCTAAAGCTGAAAAAATCAAAGGTTAGTCATTAGTCATTGGTCATTAGTCATTAGTTCAACTGCTAATGACTAGTGACAAAAGACAAAAGACAAAGGACAAAGGACAAAAGACAAATGACATTAACCGTTCGTGTAATTTCCCCAGATAAAACAGTATGGGATGCCCCAGCGGAAGAAGTAGTTTTACCTAGCACCACTGGTCAACTAGGTATCCTAACTGGACACGCACCACTTTTGACCGCCCTGGATACTGGTGTAATGCGAGTCCGCGCCGCTAAAAATCAGAATTGGCAAGCGATCGCTCTTTTGGGTGGTTTTGCCGAAGTCGAAGAAAATGAAGTGACAATTCTGGTTAACGGCGCTGAACGTGGCGACAAAATTAACCTTGATGAAGCCCGCACTGCTTACAACCAAGCAGAAGCGCGTCTGAATCAAGTTGCAGGAGACGATCGCCAAGCCCAAATCCAGGCAAACCAAGCCTTCAAACGGGCCCGCGCTCGGTTTCAAGCGGCCGGCGGTTTGGTCTAATTTAACTTTCTATTTCCACTTTGTAGGTTGGGCAATGTCCAACCTACAAAATATTTATTAACTTTTAAAAAAATTACGTCAAGTTTAAGAAATTGAGGCCAGCCTTGGTGAAGTGTTAACTTAACTAATTAGTTGCCCAAATGGGCACAAATTATGAAAAGCTTTTCATCTTTGCTTGGTACTCGTAAACAAAATAAGGTAGCTCTTTTTGCAGCATCTATTGTAGCAACCTTAGCGATGGCTGCGCCAACGTCTTCTCTACAAGAGGCTACGCGAATGTCGATCGCTGGGAGTATTCATTCTGCAAATGCTACTCCTGTAAAAATAACTACCGCAAAAGAAGTTACTTCGGCGACTGTCCAGCTAAATCAGACCAAACCAAATATTGCTCAGTTACAAATTAGCAGGACTCAATATCAAGCTGCTGGAATTGATCCTTTTGTACTAATCCCCGTCGTACTTGTCGGGGGTTTAGTTATATTTGTCCCCCTATTCTTTGGCGGACTTGTAGTAATTGGCGAACGTGAAGTCGGCATTGTAGTTCGAAAATTTACCCTTTCCGGGCGTGGACTCCCCGCCGGAAGTTTGATTGCCCTCAACGGGGAAGCTGGCTTGCAGGCAGATACTTTAGCTCCTGGTTGGCACTGGGGCTATTGGCCTTGGCAGTATTCTGTAAAGAAAGAATCGGTAATTGTCGTTCCCCAAGGGGAAATCGCTTTGATTGTGGCAGCAGATGGCGCATCCAACCCACCAGAGCGGATTTTGGGTAAAATTGTCAGTTGCGACAACTTCCAAGATGCTCGGAAATTCCTCACCCAAGGTGGGGAAAAAGGTCGGCAAATGGGTTTTCTCACTGCTGGTACGTACCGGATCAATACTGCCCTATTTAAAGTCATCATGGCATCAAATGCCAGCGCTCATGGCATGAATCCAGAACAGTTGCGGGTATACAGTCTTGCATCTGACAAAGTTGGCATCGTCACTACCTTAGATGGTGTACCAATCTCTGCTGGCGAACTTGCAGGCCCCATAATTGACGGACACGACAACTTCCAAAATGGTCAGAAATTTATTAATGGAGGTGGGCGGCGAGGCTTACAAGAGCAAACCTTGCTTTCTGGTTCTTGGAACTTGAACCCTTGGTTTGTCCAGGTTGAGCAAGTGCCCATGACCGAAATTCCCATTGGGTATGTAGGTGTGGTAATTTCTTTCGTGGGTAAAGCACATCAAGATGTCAGTGGTGCAGCTTTCACTCATGGTAACTTGGTTAATCCTGGACATAAGGGTGTATGGGTCGAACCGTTGTATCCTGGCAAGCACCCGATTAATTCCCGGATAATGAAGATGGAACTAGTGCCAACGACCAATATTGTCTTAAATTGGTCAGACCGCACAGAACGTCATAGCTATGATGCTCAACTAGCTTCCTTGACAGTGCGATCGCGTGATGGGTTTGCCTTTGATTTGGAAGTAGCACAAATTATCCATGTGGGTGCTTTAGATGCCCCAAAGGTAATTTCTCGTGTTGGTGCAATGCAAAATTTGGTAGACCATGTATTGGAACCGACCATCGGGAACTATTTCCGCAACTCAGCCCAGAACTGTACTGTACTAGATTTTCTGACTGCTCGAAGTGAGCGGCAAACTGAGGCTGCTGAGTATATTAAAACAGCATTGCGGGCTTATGATGTGCAAGCGATCGACACCCTCATTGGTGATATTCAGCCACCAGCGTCGTTAATGCAGACACAGACAGACCGGAAAATTGCCGAAGAAGAACGCAAGACTTATGAAGTCCAGCAGATGGCGCAAACCCAACGGCAGCAACTTGTCCGGGAAACAGCACTGGCTAATATCCAGCAAGAAATGGTGAAATCGGAGCAGAGTGTGCATATTGCTGACCTAAAAGCCCAAGCCCAAATCAAAGAGGCGAATGGTGAAGCTGAGGGTACAAAACTCCGGGCAATTGCTGAGGCTGAAGGTATTCGGGCCACAGGTAACGCCAAAGCTGAAACCTACCGCGCTGGTGTGGAAGCCTTGGGTTCACAAGGTTATACAGCAATGCAGCTGATGCAGATTATAGGCGATCGCAATGTCCGCTTGATACCAGATGTCTTAGTTGGTAGTAACGGCAGTAATAACGGCTTAGTAGATGGGCTACTATCCATGATTTTATGGAATCAAACTGGTAAAGGTGAATTGACACCAACACCTTTGCATCCACAACCAGTAGTTACCAAAGCACAACCAACCTCAGAAAACGGTTATCCACCTATAGTTGTGAATTTTCCGGGAGATAAGTAACATCTGGTAGAGGCACACAGCTATCATTGGTGTCAACTTAAGCTAAAAGCCTTTTCAAATCTCGTTTCCAGCAAGAGGCTGGAAATGCAATTCAAAAGCGGCTCTGCCGCCAGCAAGGGAGGCGGCAGCCCCAAGGATGGCATTCCCAGGCGGAGACTGGGAACGAGGTAAACGAGGTAAGAGATAATCTCTAAAAGCTGCTTATAGCCTGGCTTTCACGTTAAGTTGACACCAATGCACAGCTATACGCCCCTACGAAAAACACAATTTAAAACGGTTATATTTTACTTTGGGTAGGCATATTGCCTACCCTGTAATTTTGGCAGGGAAATTTTGCTTTTACAAGAACGTTATCGTTTAATGAAGCAGATTGGTCAAGGTGGATTCTGCAAAACTTTCCTCGCTGGAGACGAAGGTCAGTTTCCGCCAGTTCCTTGCGTCGTTCAAGAATTCTCGCTGGAACATGAAACATTTAAAAATTTTCAGCAAAAGGCGCAACAGTTAGAAGAATTAGGAAAGCATCCACAAATTCCCTCTTTATTAAGTTATTTTCAGCATAATGGTCATTTTTATTTAGTGCAGGAGTTTATTGCAGGCACTAATTTAGCTCAGGTAGTTGAAGAAGAAGGCGCTTTTAATGAAATTCAAATTTGGCAACTGTTAGAAGATGTGTTGCCAGTTTTTCAGTTTATTAGCGATGCCTGCGGCGGGCTACGCCTACGCAACATCATCCACCGCGATATCAAACCCTACAATATTATCCGTAGATCCCCAATTACAAAAAGCGGAGATTTCGTCATAGTCGATTTTTCCACTGCGAAAATCGTCACAGAAATTGATCGGTTAACATTTGAAACTAGTATCGGCAGCCCAGAATATGCTGCACCAGAGCAAGCAAAGGGAAAATCTGTTTTTGCTAGTGACTTATATAGCTTGGGTGTAACTTGTATTTACTTACTTACTCAGATTCCTCCCTTTGATTTATTTGATATTGCAAATGATTGCTGGGTTTGGCGAGATTATCTTACTACCAAAGTTAGCGATGTCTGGCGACAAGACCCAAAGCGTCTACGCTTGGCGCAAATCCTCGACAAGTTGCTGCAAAACTCTGTTAACCGTCGCTTTCAATCAGCTGGCGAGGTTATGCAAGCAATGGGTATCGAATATAAAACTCAAAATTTGAAATTACCAAATCCTCCTTGGCGATGCTTGCATACTCTAACTGGGCATTCTGGGACATGGAGTAGTGTGAATGCCCTTGCCATCAGTCCTGACGGTTACACTTTAGCCAGTGCTAGTGATGAAAAAAACATCAAATTGTAGGATTTAAATACCAAAAAAGTTCTAGCTAGCTTGCCAGGACATTCCCAAGCTGTAAAATCAGTTACCTTCAGTCCTGATGGGAAAATTCTGGCAACTGCTAGCGACGATAAAACTATCAAATTGTGGCAGGTTGAGACATTAGAGGAAATCTGCACCCTCTTGGGACACTTACACACTGTGAAATCAGTTACTTTCAGTCCAGATGGACAGATTCTCGCTAGTGGTAGCTGGGATAAGACAATCAAACTCTGGGATGTAAATACTGGCAAAGAAATTTGCACCATAACCGGACACAAATTACAGGTAAATTCAGTGGCATTTAGTCCGCAAGGAGGGCTTTTAGCCAGCGCTAGTTATGACAGAACTATTCGCCTGTGGCAGATACCAAGAAGAGGCAGGGGAGCAGGGAGCAGGGGGCAGGGGGATATGAATAGTGCTGAGTTAAAAGACCACTCACAAGGGGCGGAGAACATTTCCCCTTCCCCCTTGCCTCCTGTTGAAAACCGCCCATGCTATAGCTTGTTAGGCACCCTTTCGGGTCATGCATGGGCGGTTTTGATAGTCGCTTTTAGTCCCGATGGGGAAATTTTGGCGACGGGTAGTGATGATAACACTATTAAATTGTGGGAGGTAAACACTGGTCAGCTAATTTGCACACTTGTAGGCCATTCTTGGTCTGTGGTGGCTGTGGCTTTTACTACCGATGGCGAAACGCTCCTAAGTGCAAGTTGCGACAAAACAGTTAAACTTTGGAGGGTAAGCACAGCAGAAGAGATTGTTACTCTCTCTGGTCATATAGACTCAGTATCTGCTGTTGCTGTGAGCAAAGTTACACAATTAATTGCAAGTGGCAGCCGGGACAAGACTATCAAACTGTGGCAGCTTGTAGAATCTAGCTAATTTTGTAATATCAGGCGCTACCTGTGAAGGCAACTTCTGGAAATTTCAATTGAGCTTCTGCCATTGGACGGTTTCTGCCTTCCTCTTGCCAGTAGTTAATCACTTCTGTCGCTTTATTAAGCAACTCGACACGATCCAGGTCAGTAATCCAATGTTTGGACTCTAATTCCTTTTTTAACTCTTCCCAGGCATCATTTCTGGGCCAAAAGAAGTACTTAGTCAAAGGACTGGTGCCTTTGCCTACAATTTGATCGACTGCTAGAGCAACGTTTTCGTCTAACCACAGAATTTTCAAAATAAACTTGGTCAATCACACCTCCGGGAATTTCCGGGCATTACTGAACTAGGATAGCGATCGCTTATTTTAACGCAATACTCTATCAAATGACCAAACAGTGATTGGATTGGGCTAGCATAAGGTGTAGTCGGCGCTAAAAGAGATGCTTATGACTGCCCAAGTACCCCAATCTCAAACAACATCTGGTTCAGATTTGTATGAGCAAGACTTTTACCTGTGGATTCAAACCACGGCAGAACTGCTCAAGCAAGGTCGGCTTACAGAACTAGATTTAGAGAATTTGATTGATGAAATTGAAACAATGGGCAGGAGTGAAAAGAAAGCACTTAGAAGCAATTTGGAAGTGGTGCTGATGCATCTATTGAAGTATAAATATCAAGCCGAGAAGCGCTCTGGTAGTTGGCGAGCAACAATTCGGGAGCATCGCAAACGCATCAGACAAGCTCTAGAAGAAAGTCCTAGCCTCAAACCATATTTTGATGAGGTTTTTGGGCTATGTTATGACGATGCTAGACTCTTGGCTGCCGATGAAACTGAATTGCATTTGGCTACCTTCCCCGAACAATCTCCCTTTACCCCAGAGCAATCCCTCAACCCCGATTTTTTACCTGAGTCATGATCTCACGTTTTATGATGATGTAAAACTCTTTTGCTTCCTACTCCATGACTCAACCAACTTCTGCAAAAGCGATCGTTATTTTCGATATTGATGGCGTTGTGCGCGATGTTAGCGGTTCCTATCGCCGTGCGATCGCAGATACCGTAGAATATTTTACTACCCAAGCATATCGTCCAACCCCACTGGATATTGACCAACTGAAGTCTGAAGGTGTGTGGAATAATGATTGGGAAGCATCGCAGGAATTAATTTACCGCTACTTTGAAACCCAAGGACAGAACCGTGAGCAACTGCAACTAGATTACAGTGCGATCGTTGCTTTTTTTCAATCACGTTATCGAGGTCCAGACCCAAATAATTTTACTGGGTATATCTGTAATGAACCTTTGTTATTGCAACCTAGCTATTTAGAGCAACTTACCCAAGCTGAGATTGCCTGGGGATTTTTCAGCGGTGCTACTCGTGGTTCTGCTAACTATATTTTGGAAAAACGGTTGGGTTTACAGTCTCCAGTATTGATTGCTATGGAGGATGCACCAGGGAAACCTGACCCTACTGGACTTTTTGCTACAGTTCGTAAATTGGAAAATGGAATTGAGCAAACATCAGCGATCGTATACGTAGGAGATACGGTAGCAGATATGTATACTGTAGAGAAAGCGCGGAATCTAGATTCTTCTCGCACTTGGCTTGGTGTAGGGGTTTTACCGCCCCATGTGCAGGAAACAGCAGCGCGTAGTGATGCTTATGGGGAGACACTAATAGCAGCAGGAGCATCAGTATTTTTACGCAATGTTCAGGAATTGACCCCAAGGCAGATTCAAAAATTGGTAAGTTCATCTGCCTGATCTGTGTTCTAAAATCAATCAAGCTATGCGTGGATGAATGACTAGCTGATAACAATCTTGCTCCAATTATTGGGAGATAAATAAAAATGTCTGCACTTAAACTGCCTAACGGCCCCCAAACTCACCCTTGGGTACAGACGTATCAATGGCTGACTAACCCAGTGGAATATATGGAAGACTGTGCTAAAAGCTATGGTGATATGTTCACTCTCCGAATTGGCCCAGTTTTTACTCCTCAAGTCTTCATTAGTAATCCTCAAGCAATTCAGCAGATTTTTACCACAGATCCAAAACAGTTAGATTCTGGTGCAGCAGCAGGTTCAGGAACGCCTTTATTGGGGCCAAATTCTCTACTATCCTTAGAAGGAAAACCTCACCAGCGCCAGCGGAAACTGCTTACACCTCCTTTACATGGGGAAAGAATGCAGGCTTATGGTGATTTAATCTGTGAAATCACCAAGCAAGTAACTAGCGAGTGGCCAGTCGGGGAAAGTTTTACAGTCTTGCCATCCATGCAAGAAATCTCCTTTCAGGTGATTTTGAAGGCTGTATTTGGTCTAAAGGACGGACTTCGTTATGAAAAACTCAAAGAAATCCTAATTGCTATCCTGAATCCAAAAAGACCTATTTTGCGGGCAATATTCCTCCTGTTCCCATTATTACGGCAGGATTTAGGGCCTCGCAGTCCTTGGGGAAGTTTTCTACGTTTGCGACAGGAAATGGATGATCTCATCTATGCTGAAATTCAAGAGAGGCGATCGCTTGCCGATCAGTCTCGAAGTGATATTCTGTCTTTGATGATGGCGGCTCGTGATGAAGCAGGGGAGCCGATGACAGACTTGGAATTACGTGATGAATTGATGACTTTATTGATTGCAGGTCATGAAACTACGGCTAGTTCTTTGGCATGGGCACTGTACTGGATTCATCATCAGCCTGAAGTCCTTGAAAAACTGGTGCAAGAACTAGATAGCCTCGGTGACAACAAAGATGCAAACACCATTTTCCGATTACCTTATTTAAATGCAGTTTGTTCGGAAACAATGCGCCTATATCCAGTGGCGATGTTGGGAGTAAATCGATTGGTTAAATCACCTTTAGAAATTGCAGGCTACAAATTTGACCCTGGTACAATATTGGTTCCTTGTATTTATTTGAGCCATCATCGAGAAGATTTATACCCCAATTCCAAGCAGTTTCAGCCAGATCGTTTTCTAGAACGACAATTTACTCCATCTGAATTTTTGCCTTTTGGTGGTGGTAATCGTCGCTGTATTGGCATGGCATTTGCGCTGTTTGAGATGAAACTGGTATTGGCAACTGTATTATCTAGTTGGCAAATGAAACTAGCTGATACAAAGCCAGTACTGCCGGTTCGGAAAAGCGTCCTGTTAGCACCAGGCGGTGGTGTACCAATGATGGTAACTGGAAAGCGCCAGCAAAATCAGCGAGTTCTTGAGACTAACTTAGTGTAAAAAGTATCAGAATCAGGTGGGAGCGATTGCTCCGCTTCCCTTTTGATTTACTTGCTAATTACTGGATTTTCAAGAACTTATCCAAAGCTGTAACTAGGCTGGGAGGCCAACGCCGGATATTTTTTACCCAGTCGATATCTTTGTAGCGGCTATCAAGTCCATAAGCTGCTACCCAGTTGCTTTCAGCTTCACCTTGTTCTCCATTTACCCAATATGCAGCTGTGAGGGCGGCACGCACATCAGCAAATTTGGAGTATTTACGGGCGATATTTCGCATTTCGCGGATTGCTTGCTCTTTTTGACCAGTTTCATAAAGAGCGAGGGCGTAGTTCGCACGGGCGAAGGCAAAATTTGGAGCTATCTCATTAGATTTTTTGTAGTCTGCGATCGCATCTTCCCATTTTCCTAAACCTGTTTTGGCATTGCCGCGATTGTTATATGCCATCGCATCGTTAGGATCGAGTTCTAAGACATGATTGTAGTCTGCGATCGCATCGTCCCATTTTCCCAACCCTTCCAATGCCGCCCCCCGATTCAAATATGGATCGGTGACATTCGGCGCTAATTCTATGGCTTTGTTATAATCTGCCAGCGCCTCTTGTAACTTATTCTGACTCACCCGCGAATTTCCCCGGTTACTCCACGCCCCGGCATTTGTCGGAAATTGCTCAATAATCTTTGTCCAGTAAGTTTCAGCCGTCGCAAAATCACCTTGATTCGTTGCTGAAAACGCTTGATTTGCCCATTCATCGCCTTGTTTTAACTGTTCTTGAGTAATGGGCGGTTGAGATTGTGCCATAACTGGAGTACCCCAGCCAAACACAAGTAACAGACTGAGAAAAATACCAATCAACTTAATCATCTAGGTTTACCTGTTTATCTTGAAGATGGGGAGTGAGAAATAGTGAATGAGGAATGGAGTTCAAAGACTCATTAACGGAATTCAAAGACTCGTTGGCGAGTATTAAAGACTCATTCACGAGTATCAAAGACTCATTCACGAATATCAAAGACTCGTCAGCGAGTATCAAAGACTCATTCACGAGTATCAAAGACTCGTCAGCGAGTATCAAAGACTCATTCACGAATATCAAAGACTCGTCAGCGAGTATCAAAGACTCATTCACGAGTATCAAAGACTCGTCAGCGAGTAT
>NZ_WBKL01000172.1:0-60970 GCF_015714705.1 Nostoc sp. NZL
GCTCTCGTATTGTCAACTATGCCTATTACCAGGCTGAACAACTTTGTTCTATTGGTTCTGGAGCAGTTGAATCTGCTATTAAACAAATTGGTGCGAGAATTAAAATTTCTGGCGCACAGTGGAATGTTGATAGTGTTAATCACATCCTCTCTATTCGTTGTGCTTATCTCAATGGTTTGTTAACTATTTAAGTCTTTCTGCCAAAAGTGGATGCTCCCTGCTTTTGTGCTTGCTCGATACCAGCCAATCCATCTTCAGCACCTATTGTGTCAAAACCTTGGGACTCAAGAACCTCTAAGAAGAGATTGCGGGTAATAGCCTCATCTTCAATTACAAGAATTTTTTTTGACGATTCGTATCTCATTTTTCCATCACTAGGATTTTTGTGGCAGGGAATGATGATGAAACTCTGTGCCGAGTGCTTTGTAAAAAAACTATGAGTGTTGAGTTGAAGATAGTTGTTAATTAACAACTCAAAACACTACTATCAGGAAACCAATAAAACTCCATTTCTGGTTGTTGAACCATATGAAAGTTAGATTGAACTAACCTATAGCCTCCAGAATCCATATCCCTAGACACTTGATTAAATAAATCGGCACTATAGCCGTTAATGAGTTGCTAATAACAACTTCCTCAAATTCTGATGCTACTATTGGCTAGTTCTAAAGAAATTGAATTAGAAAGACTCAGAAATTACTTATGATTTTAAATATAATCTTAACAAGAAAAAACGATATTTTTTATGTTGGTAACATAAAGAAATTATTGGTCAACACTTAAATATAAATATTATTTATCATTTTCCTAAGTTAAATAGGAAGAATGAAATTAAAAACACCCATAGGTAGTATTTAGTTTTACTTATGATTAATTATTTGATTTATTTATAATATCAAGAAGCTTATTATATTTAATAAATTTTTAAAAGAAATAAAATCTTATTAGTTGCGTTAGAAATCCAACATCAATAATTCAACTTTTTTCAAACTTTGAACTAGATGTAATAGCAATATCTAGTGGTTCTGCTCTTGTCTCATGTATAGCAGTATATATAAATAACCTCCAAACAGCATAGATATGCCTCATGTAGTTTTGAATAGTGTCTAACTACGAGAAATATTTTGCATATTTATTGACTATCTATCTCAAAATTTTGTACCAAAACATAATAAAACATGCGAAATCCCATATTAAATTTTGATTTTAGCTAATTATTTGTAACTATTGGTAACTGTTATGCAATCAAGAGAATATTTATCAGCAAAGTTATTTAATGCATAATATCTTAATTTTGTCAATTCTAATTAAGGTGCATTTGCTCTAATAGTTCCGGCTTTAAGAAGTAAATCATTGATTATTATTTTAACAGCCTTTAATTTGCTCACTTAGGCATCTAACTATATGATAAGACAGCTTGTCATCTGTCACAAGGAATACATTTTTTTTAAATCCTGGGAATGTAGCTAATAATTCTTCCAAAAGAAGTAGAAAAGATTAAACAGCTATGTATTGATGAATACGATTTAGGGGAATTGATGGCTATTTACACCTTTCCATAGGCGTAATTGGAGGACAGCACAAGAGAAATCCAGTAACGCAGTTCTCATTACCATATAAAACTTGATAATATCCATGCTCCCTATCCTAAATTCAAGTTAGTTTTATACTAATGAAAATAAATTAGACTTCAAAAGCGAAAAAATAGACATATCTACCAAAAAATTGTTCATATACTCTTTTGGCGAAGATTCAGTAAGCTTAACGAAGAAGCAGCTTCTGCAATACGGTTCATTTGTAAGAGCGGGTTTAACAAGATATTTATAATGCTGGTTAGACCCGCCCCTACTTTTAATATGGATTTGCAATTGTTAATAACTTTATTTAAGTTTGCCTAATCATTATCTTGTGCTCCTAATTTGAGATATGAACAATGGTCTTAAAGAAATTTAAAAATCAATTTTGATTATTGAAATTCAATATTAAGCACTTCTAATAGCTAATCAATTATAACTCTATCAAGATAAGTCAGTCTGGTATTCATTAAAAACTTAGTCCAAAAGATAGATTGTTTTTAGGATAGGAAAAATTTAACTAAACGCAATATAGAGAAAAGAAGATAAATATTGCCAGATACAAACCAGTTTTAACTTACACCAAAGAGCGCATATTATGACTCAAAACATCACTGGTTATCAAACACAAATAGGTAAGAAAATCAATAATGAACAAATTGAGCAAATCCTGAAAGCAATTATTGCTGGCAAATATTCCTGGGCATGTGTTTTAATTCTGCGGTTTGCTGGTTACAATCCCATAGACTACATACCCTACCGCACCTATATCCGACTGCTCAAAAATAACTGCTTAGTTGAAAGCTCAAAACAAAATCAAAGTGATGGTGAGGCTGTAAAAGCGTTGAAACTCAAATCAACTTGGCTTCATTTCTGAAAAGAGCCATTAAGGCTAGTTCAAGGCAATTGATCGCAAAATTCCATAAGGAAAGGATGAAGACTGAAAGCTTTAAACGTCCGGTTATTCACAGATTCCTATTTTTTAAAGGCGTTTCTACAAAGGCCCATCGAAATGAATATCTGTAGGGTAGCCTGAAATTTTATAATTCATACTTTTTTGGCCACCCCATCCTTAACATATGACTTACCCAGCTACTACCCCTAATACTCATTTGCAACCTACTCTTAAAGAGATCATATGGCAGAAAAAGCATGAAGTCGCACAAATTCAACAAGAGATGTCTTTGGCTTCTTTGCAACGCCAGTTAACTGCTGCGCCGACCGTGCGAGATTTTCTCTCCGCTTTGCAACAGAGTCGTTACCGACCTTGCATCATTGCAGAGGTGAAGAAAGCATCTTTAATTCACGGAATTATTAAAGCAGACTTTGACTCAGTAGCGATCGCCAAAGCTTATGAACGTGGTGGTGCAACTTGTATCTCGGTCTTCACCGATCAGAAGTTCTTTCATGGCAGCTTTGAGAATTTACGCACCATTCGCTACCGGGTAGGATTGCCTCTACTGTGCAAGGAGTTCATTTTAGACCCCTGCCAAATTTATTTAGCACGGGCAGCAGGCGCAGATGCAGTGCTACTGATTGCAGGAATTCTCTCAGATAAGGAACTTCAAAACTTTTTGCGAGTGATTCACTATTTGGGAATGAATGCTTTAATAGAAGTCCATACTTTGGCAGAACTAGATCGGGTGCTAAAGCTTGATGATGTGCGCTTAATAGGAATTAACAACCAAAGTCTAGCAGATTTTAGTGTCAATATTGGCACAACTGGTCAACTACTAGCGGCTAGGCGATCGCAACTACAAAGTTTGGGCATTATTGTCGTCAGTGAGTCTGGCTTGTATACACCTGCTGATTTATCCCTTGTAGCTGAAGCTGGTACACATGCCGTTATACTTGGTGAGGCTCTAGTTAAACAAGAAGATATACAGCAGAGCGTGCGTAATCTGCTCAAACCTACAGCTATTTTCAGATAAATAGACCACATTATTAATTCAAGCAAGAGTCGGTATATCTTCGTTTGCTTCACCCCTGCTTTTTCTGGCCAAGCTTTTTGGGATTGGTGTAGACGCGATGTTGTAATTTCGGTGTATAGTATAACCCTCGACTTTAACAGATTTCGGGTTGACACTTTATAGACTGGCTCAAAATTCACGAATTTATGCGGAATTGATACCAGCGACACTGAAATTGATAGCAGCAACATCACTGTGTAAACAAAATTTATGAACACAACCAAGAGATATTTTTTACCCCTTATTTTTGTGACAATGGTTGTTAGCCTCAGCAGTTGTAGTTCTAACCCCACTACTCGTAATATTGACAGTGGAACACCATCCTCTACTACGACACCGACGAATAGCCCATTGTCTCAGACTCCCAGCCAGATTCCTAGCGTAGCTCAATTGAGAGAAAAACCTCCTAATCAAGAATCTCCCAAGGAAAATACGCCTTCCTCATTAACGCCTAAAGTTGCCACTAGCAAAACTACCAACGTCACACTATATACAAGTGATACCCAATGTCAAGAACTCATTCCAGAAAAGGTTTCAGTCCCAGCCGAGGAACCAGTAACAAATGTAGTGAGTAAAATTTTAGAAAAACGAGATACAAGTGACTTTAGCTTGTCTGGGTATCGTGTCAACATCAAAAATGGCATTGCTACAGTTGATTTGCGAATATCCCCTAATTCAAAGCGACAAATAGCTTCTCTTTCTAGTTGTGAACAGTTTGCTCTGTTTGGCAGTCTTCGCAAAACCCTAACAAGTAATGCTCAATGGAATATTAAAGAGGTTCGCTTCACCGAGCGAGGTGAGGACATTGTTCTTTAGTTAAATTATGTTTAGTAAGTGCCGTCATCAGCTAGCTAAAAAGATTTCCCAATTTGAACAACTACAGGACTCATACATCAGCAGTTGCCCAAACAGTGCATGTTCTAGCAATTGAAAATAGCTGTAAATAATGGTATAGTTTATTTTAGTCGTAAGTCGATGGCAGCAATTCGCGGGTGTAATTCAGTGGTAGAATGTCATCTTCCCATGGTGAACGTCGTGGGTTCGAGTCCCATCGCCCGCTTTAAAATCAGAAACTAAGTTACCTATGTGATTGCTCCTTTTGGTACAGTTGCTTATAAGTTTGTTGAGCCAAACTTCACTAGGCATCTGGAGCCTGCACGTATCGTTACTACATTGTATATACTACAGGTTGCCGATAAAGCGCCGACGTTTAACAGATTGCTATTTCTATTAAACATCTCCAAAAATTAATTATGCGTTGCTCGAAATCCTTGGTAAGCACAATTCATGAATTGTGCCTAATGTAAGTGGGCTTACTAGGAGCCAATTTAATAAAATTTACATTGCTTAATATAGTTTTATTATTGCCCACTTACTTACATCATTTTCGGACAAGTCTATTGTATTGTCAGCAGGTTTTTAGCGATTTATGCAGAAACGTCTATACACTCGCTAATCGATGACAGCTAATGGTAAAAAACAATTAGCGATTCGCAATTAGCACTATGGCAAATTTTCTCCAACCGCCAAGATTACGCATTGGTGAAGACACCGAAGAAGAACGACGCGCCACTTGGCTGGAATTGTTTTATGATTTGGTTTTTGTCGTTGCAGTTTCTCAACTCGCCCACAATCTCAATGAAGATATCTCTCTATCAGGATTGTTTGGGTTTGTAGTTCTATTTATACCAGTTTGGTGGTCATGGATTGGCACCACATTTTACGCCAACCGCTTTGATAGCGATGATGTGGGACATCGACTGCTCATTGGTATACAAATGCTGACAGCAGCAGCGATGGCTATTAATATTCACCATGGTTTGGGTGAGACTTCCCCTGGTTTTGCCATTTCCTATGCTCTCGGTCGGGCCGTGCTTGTAATAGAGTACGTTCGTGCTGGAAGACATATCCCTTCCGCACGTCCTTTGACCACTCGCTACGCTATTGGTTTTGCGATCGCAGCCTTGCTTTGGTTAATATCAGCATCTGTACCAATCCCTTGGCGATTCGGATTTTGGACACTGGGAATAATTATTGACTTTGCCACACCCTTAACAGGACATAAGTTTCAGATCGGGTTACTCCCCCACGCCTCCCACTTACCAGAACGTTTCGGACTATTTACCATTATTGTTTTGGGTGAAGCGATCATTGCAGTGGTCAATGGTGTTTCTGAGCAGAAATGGGATGTTTTAACGGTGATTTCCGCCGTGTTTGGTCTAATTATCGCTTTTAGCTGGTGGTGGGTCTATTTTGATAACCTGGGTGGTAAACCTATTGAGGTGGCGCGGACACATGGAAAAGTTGGTGTTGTTAATCTCTGGCTTTACACCCATTTACCGCTAGTGATTGGGATTACTGCTGCTGGAGTCGGGGTAGAACAAATCTTGTTGAGTAAGCCAACTTTAGCACTACCCGATTCCCAACGATGGCTCATCTGTGGTGCAGTAGCATTATGCTCTTTGGCTGTCAGTATTCTCCATAGATTTGGGGTGATCCGTTATTGCAAAATTCGTTCCCAGTATCGACTTGGGGGTGCAGTTGTGCTGCTAGCGATCGCTATCTTTGGCAAAGGTTTGTTACCTGTTGCAGTCATTGCCCTTGTAGCTGTAGTTTCTGCTATCCAAGTCGTTCAAGATTTATATCAAAGTCGGCCCACTACCCGCTTGGTTGACCCAGAAATCTAGCTCATAGTCTAGTGGCGTACATCTGTGCGCCACTACAACATCTCCATGTAATTTCAATTTGAAGAGTTTTCTGAATAGCATCTATCCTATGGAGTATTTTTATACAAATATCAATAAATGTTTATATAGTTATTTAAAAATTATGTAATCTCAGTATTCAAACCTGACGCTGTAAAGCTGATAACTCAACGGATTGCTGTCTATCAGAGGTTAGAAAGCCAGAGGAGGAATGTCAAGATTGTGAGATGTACCTTTGGGTAGTGAAGTCAAGTAGGTGAAATATTTATTAATATTATTAATAGGAAGTGTAAATTTAGCGTCAGGAGTCAGATAAAAATTCTTAATGGCAAATATTTTGCATCAATCACGAAATTTTTCACCAATGGGACAGAAGATCATGAAAGACCAGAAACCATCAGACTCTAAGGAATTCGTCGGAAATCTCAAGAATGGGATTTGGCTGTTTGGACTGTCATCCTGGGTATTTGGCATTACCGATCGCAGCATTGCTTCATTTGCGGATGGCTATCTATCTGCTTTGGATTTAACGCAACTATTCACAGCTGCTACGTTCTTTGTGGCGTGGCTATTTTTGAAACCGACATCCAGAGTTTAAGATAGGCGACTGGTTAAGTATCGTCACTTTTGACGTTAGTTATGCCAAGATTCGGAAAGCTATAGCTATAGGAGAACACTTTTGATCGCCATAAGGGGTGCTACAGAGAATGCATGGATGCTTTTGCATTCAAAACAATCAGGTTAATTCTGCAAAATCTCAGAATTATCCTGATTTCTAATTTTCACTAAATAATCCAAGTTGCTAGTTATGGAAGATGTTAACAGGAGAATTTTTACCCTAACTGACGAGGGAGAATCAGGAACTACACCGAGTTCACGTAACCTTTGTGCCAATATTTGGCTACCTTCTTCCGGCGTTATTAAACGGTTATGTACAGCCACTCTCGCGTGATATCCTGATATATTCTTCGTTCTATGCCAATTCCCAAACCCACCTCATAGTAGCCAAAGAAAAATTTTTCTAATTTTCCGGAATTGATTCTGCTCAGATGGTAGTCTCTATCAGAATAGCGATTTATACTGAAACTCTATAACGAAACCTCCGGGGTATAATAACCCCATATTAAAAGCCCGGTCTTCATGACCGGGCTTTTATTCACAATTAGGAGTTAGGAATTCTTCTTAACTCCTAACTTCCTAACTATTGATTAAATTAGGCAAACGCAGCAGTTGTCACATCGTTATTCGACAGAATTTCTTGCAACTCTTCAGCGTCTACCGTTTCTTTATCAACCAGCATTTGAGCTATCTGATCTAAAATATGGCGGTTGCCTACCAACACTTCTTTAGCGCGTGTATAGGCTACATCCACAAGTTTACGGACTTCTTCATCAATGGCGGCAGCGGTTTCTTCAGAGAAATCACGCTCTGACATAATATCCCGTCCAAGGAACATATTACCTTGCTGACGACCAAGGGCGACTGGGCCCAAGCGATCGCTCATGCCAAATCGGGTAATCATCTGACGCGCAACCCGTGCTACTTGTTGGAGGTCATTAGAAGCACCAGTTGTAACTTCTTCTTCACCAAAGATTAGTTCTTCAGCAATCCGACCACCCAAAGCCACAGCCATCTGATTTTCCAGATAAGCGCGGCTGTATAAACCAGTGTCCATCCGGTCTTCGCTGGGGGTAAACCAAGTTAAACCACCTGCGCGACCGCGAGGAATGATGCTAATCTTCTGCACAGG
Source organism: Nostoc sp. NZL (assembly GCF_015714705.1). Lineage (NCBI taxonomy): Bacteria > Bacillati > Cyanobacteriota > Cyanophyceae > Nostocales > Nostocaceae > Nostoc > Nostoc sp. NZL. Next base: position 8,000 of record NZ_WBKL01000172.1, read on the forward strand.
ATCGTAGTCTGGCATCAATGCACCAACTAAGGCGTGACCAGCTTCGTGATATGCTACCAAGGTTTTGCGCTTTTCGCTCATTACCCGGTCTTTCTTCTCTGGGCCAGCTAATACGCGATCAATTGCGTCGTTGATTTCATCCATCGAAATCTCAGTCAAATTCCGGCGTGCTGCCAGAATTGCGGCTTCATTCAACAGGTTGGATAAATCTGCGCCAGTAAATCCAGGGGTACGACGCGCGATTTTATCCAAATCCACATCTTTTGCCAAGGTTTTGCCACGGGCATGTACCTTGAGAATTTCACTGCGTCCGGCGTAGTCGGGACGGTCTACCACAACTTGACGGTCAAAGCGACCAGGACGCAACAGCGCTGCATCTAGGACATCAGGACGGTTGGTAGCGGCAATAATGATGATGCCAGTATTACCTTCAAAGCCGTCCATTTCTGTAAGCAACTGGTTGAGGGTTTGTTCCCGCTCATCGTTACCACCACCTAAACCTGCACCCCGTTGACGACCTACTGCATCAATTTCATCGATGAAGACGATACAAGGAGCATTAGTCTTAGCTTGTTCAAATAAATCGCGGACGCGGGATGCACCCACACCTACGAACATTTCAACAAATTCTGAACCGGAGATTGAGAAGAAGGGTACACCTGCTTCACCAGCTACAGCACGAGCTAGGAGAGTTTTACCTGTACCAGGAGGCCCAACTAACAGCACACCTTTAGGAATTTTTGCACCAACGGCGGTAAAGCGATCGGCGTTTTTCAGAAAGTCTACGACTTCGTTTAATTCCAACTTGGCTTGGTCAATACCAGCGACATCGCCAAATGTTACCTGAGTTTGTGGTTCCATTTGGACTCTGGCTTTGGATTTGCCAAAGTTCATTGCTTGGCTACCTGGGCCACTTTGAGCGCGACGTAGCAAGAAGAATAAGCCAACCAAAAGCAATACAGGGAAAAATAAGCTGCTCAGTGCCTTAAACCAAAATCCTTCATCGGTTTGGGGCAATACAGAAATATCAACGCCTTTAGAAGTCAAAGTATTGATCAGGTCTGGATCGTTGACTAAGGTAACAATCCGTTTAGCTGGGTCATATTTGGGTGTAACCAATGCTGTAGAACGGTCTGCACTCAAACTGACTTTTTCTACTCTGCCTTGTTGAACTTCTTGAATAAACCGACTATATCGCCATGTCTCTCTGCTTTGGGGTTGTTTGTCAAAAAATGCTGTTCCCAGCGCAATGACGACAATAAACAGCAGCGCGTACAGCCCTGCATTTCTCCATCTTTTATTCACTAAGGTCTATCCTCCTGTATTTTTCGCGCCATCGCGTAGCGTCTCTGTTCGGAGAGGTCATTATTAATAATTATGTTAACTTATCTTAAGATATAACAAATTTGGCGTGACTGTCATGCTAAAAAAAGCTCCCTTATTAGCTGAAAACTCTGATGGTAGGGATTATATTGTAGCGACCCTGAAGGCTGATGAACGGTATGAACGGGAATAATTTCTACCACACTATTAGTGTAGGCGATCGCTTCAAATCTCTGGAATAGCTCCACCGTCCAAGGTTCTTCCCGCACTGGATGTTGGTGGTTTTGTAACCAGTTTACAAGTTGCGATCGCACAATTCCCGGCAAAATTCCGGCCTTTATTGGTGGCGTGTACCAACTGCGATCGTACCATCCCCAAAGGTTGCCTGTACTGCTTTCTAGCCAATTTCCTTGAGCATCAACTAATATTGCCTCTTCGGCATCTAAACTAGTTCTTGCCAACCAAGCACTCAAATAGTTTCCAGTTTTATGAGAGGGGAGAGAGCGATAAAATTCCGAACTAGCAACGGCGCACATAACACCATTATTTTGTTTTTCTGTCAAATTTTGTGGTAAGAATCTGCCAGTTATCCACTCCCGTCCATCGGGAAAAAGGGTAATTCTGAGAACGGGAAAGTGTGCGAGGAGAATTTGGGCACCTTGACGCAGACGCTTCCAATCGGGTTGCTGCCAACCAAAAGATTGTATTGAGAAGAGTAAGCGATCGCAGTGTGCTTGCCAATTCGTTAAATTACTATCTAGCGAGTTCTCATAAACCCGCAATGTTGTAAAAACAGTTGCCCCATAAAGTAAGCCCGGATCGTTAATGTTTAATTCTAGGGTTTGGGAATGAATTAATTTACCATCATACCAAAAAACATCATTTTTCATTTGCCCAATGCTTAATCTTTTGGGGGAAATACAATTTTATTAGTACCTTCAGGAGTTGTAATTATTTTTCCTCCCAAGGCTTCGATTTCCTTAATGGCGCGTTTTTGAGTTCTTTCATCAGCATGATTATTTAAAACCATTGACCATGTAGAAATTTGAGCATATTTACTATTAGGATTTCGACTCAGAAATTCCGCAGTTCTTTGGGAAGTATTAGCTACAAGTTGACTTTCTGTATCTGAAAATTTACTTGCCCAGTTTGCAGCCGTTGCAAAAGACTGTTGGGCAGCTTTAGCGTTGCCTAAAAATAATAACTCATCAACTCCTTTATAACGCCAGATGTAATAAGACCTTTCGGGAACTGAGGGAGATAGTGATTTTAAACCTTTCTCTGATATTGCGATCGCACGCTCTGGCATAGCGGCATATAATGAAGTACTAACAGAAAGACCGCGATACGCTGCTAAAAATCGCGGGTCACGTTCTAGAATGACTTCAAAATATTGTGGACTTAAACTGTAACCTGTTTTATCCCGAACTTCATCATCACCGAAATATTGTAAAAAATTGAGATATACCAAATCTGCAATGAAGTTATCATAACCAAAACTAGGCATTTTTTTGAGAAAGCTAAGACGGAGTTTTTCCGATTTCATTTCTTTTTCGAGAGTTTCTAAAGAGGCAGATTTTTTGCTCTTTATCAGTTTTTGTAATTGGGGGAATTGAATCAAGCCAACTCCTAAAATACACAAACAAATTATAAAAGGTGTAGCAATGGCTTTACGCGACAACAACATATTTTCCTTGTCTTCCCAGGCAGAAGCAATTCATTGTATATAATATACTTCTTGTAAGATTACTCAGCTATATAGTCACAGTAGCTTACATAGAAGAGCATCCATCAAGCTGCTAGCCTACCCTTTAGCAAAGACCAACAGTGAATAAGCCTATCTTTTCTCAAGAGAAACCGAAAACAGCTAGATCGGCAAACTGTGCATAAAATATTTAGTGATATATTATACTTTTACTCTGCAAGTAGATAGAGTAAAATTTACACTTGCTTATTTGGAGCATCTAGTATTTTTTTTTCTTTTTTGAGATGAAATTAGCTCCTATAAATCCAGTTTTATTTTTCTTGAGCAACAAGTTCTTAACTTAATTAATTTCCTTTGATATTACTTAGTTTTATTAAGTAAAGGTAGTAAGATTTGCAACATGATTTAAAATAATATTTTATTCGCAATTAGACCTTTAAACTCTTTAATCTTATGCTAGATACTGTAGCTACGAACAACTTGGAAAATAATGGTTTATCCCTTCAGACAAAAGATAGTGATTTTAAAACAATAGTTACTAATCTTAATGCTGATAAAAAAGGACTAGATGTTGACGAAATTATTGATGCTATTAAAACAGTAATTGTTGAAGTCATTGATTTAAAAATCACTACTTGGGTAGCAGAGTCATCTGATCAGCCAAAAAATGAGATAGAATCTCCCAAACCAGGTAATCGGATATATACCCGAATTAATCTTGTTAATGGCGATATACAAAATGAAATTGGTAGTCAATTTACTGATAGTGGCCCATATAAAGAAATTCGAGAATTTCATTTAACTCAAGTTAAAGACAGTCGGGAAATCATTCAAAAAAATATAGAAAGCGTGGAGAAGTTGTATGGGTTTTTTATGGAAATCGTGAAATATCGCAAAAAGTCCGAACTTTAAGCATTTTTTATTAATTACCCATTTAAACTAAAACACCGACAGCAATCTAGCCTAATCTTTAGGTTGATTTGCTTTTACCTATCAATATAAAGCTACACCAATATTTAGCCAGAAATAAATGATCAGAGGGCGGTACTATGTCTAATGATATTCAAATGAAAGACCGAAATAGTATTCAGAATCGAAACCAAAATGCTGCTAAACCCCAAGATATTGAAAATCAAGCTAGAGGCTTGTTAAACAATTTAGTATCGTCTGTACAGACATTAGTTGATGACATTACAGCCTTAGAAGTGAATACGATGGTTGTAAATAGGATTAATGCTTCAAAATTTAATGCTTGGGAGGCATATCAAGAAATTTATTCTATACATGATCCAGATTACTTTAAGGCAAAAGGAATTCCAAAAGAGGGTTCTCAAGCTGAAGAACTACGTAAGCGTTATAGAAGCCTATTTGACCAAATTGAAAGAGAATATTTTTACCTTCTTCTTGAGGAAGGATCAGGTTTTTATAATCCTCAAGACGATAGAGTAAAACGATATCGTCAGAGGCTTGAATACGCGAAAAAATATCAACCAAACCTAGTTGAAGCCGATCAAGAAAACGTAAAGCTAGCTAAACCAATACTACCTGCTCCAACTCCCGTTCTTGATGACAAAGATGAAAATAATCAAGAAGATTGGATTGAAACTTTTAAAGAAATCCAAAAACTTTTGGATAATGATAGATTTGTTCGTACCCTACGTAAAATGTATGAACTGAAAGCTGCACTTGATAGTACTAATGTGACAAGTACCAATATTGATATAATTTATGCCCAAACTGTTATGCAGTTAGATGGAGATATTATCACACGTTACAATAAAGACCTGTTTAGTTTATCTGAAGACGCTAAAAATTTAATCATTAATACACACAATCAAGGAGTGATTTCTGGGGAGAAACAGTGGCGTGGAACATTTAGTTTTTTGATTAGTTTGGTACAGAGTATCGCAAATTTATCTCGATAATGAACGCTGATATAACAAAAATAGGTAACCAAAGCGATGTTGCACTCTCTCTGTTTCTACAAGTTCCTCAGGGCGATCGCTTTGAACTTAAAGTTGAGCAATCACAGTTTAATTTTTATCTCAATGAGACAGTTGTAGAACAGATTCAGCAAGCGCAAAAAACTGGTGTTTCTCTCTACATTCCGCCTAAGCTGATTGTTCCTCTTTGGTACTACGTTTGTTTCAGCAATAATGTTGTGTCTGGAGATAAAAAAGAAATTATTGAACAAAAAGTTAGTAATTTTTTTTATATTATTTTCATAGTCAATCTTATCAAATTTTTTCTGAGTAAAACCGCACGGTGCAAAACAAGCTTACAGTCTGGAATCACCTTTAATTCTTACTATAAGCAGGCTGAATTAGGTTCGATTGCTTATAAAAATCAAGACATCATTTTGCAAAGCACTGTCCTTCTACATGGTGATATATTCCACAAAATCAAGTGGGATTTTATGCAAAATCCCAACTGCTCAACAATTATCTCTGCTCATTATTGGCTGACTGAACAACTACTAAATTGCTTTCGGACTAAGCTAAATCTGCTAGTTTGGGAGCTAGCTTCGCTCTTTACTGCTGCTTTAGTAGCCTACAATCTGTATCCAGCAAATGTGATTATATTAATATTTGCGTGGATAGGCTTCACTATGCTATTTACTACTACCCGCTATGTACTTGTCAATCAACTTAAAAGACGTACCTCTATCAACTCTAAATTTATAAATTGGTTGACATGGACGCTGATTTGTCTCATCCCTATCGTTGTTGCTGCTACTAGTAGGTTTAATGATGTTAATGCCTTATTATTGGCGTTTACATCACTGATTGCCCCAAAACTTGCCGAGTACATTTTAAGCTTTATAGGGGCACGAGTTGGGAAACTAATCATTCATCGGTTCCTGTCATTATGAGTATATAAGTAAATTTTTCTGGTAAGTGCGTAAATCCTATTTTTACTGTTTCAAAAGTTGCCAACACTGTTGAGCGATCGCCCAATCTTCTTGAGTATGAATAACTAATACCCGCACTGCTGAATCGGGTGTAGAAATATCCTCATCCACAGGCTGCTGCTGATTTTTTTCAAAGTCTATTTTTAATCCCAAAAAACCAAAGGCTTCACAGGCGGCTTGGCGAATTTCCGGGGAATGTTCACCCACGCCTGCTGTAAATACCAAACTATCTAATCCGCCCAAACTGGTAAGCATTGCACCCATACTAGAACGCAGGCGATGTACGTAGATATCCCATGCGAGTTGAGCGCGGGAATTGCCTTGAGCGATTGCTGCTCTCAACTCACGCATATCGCTAGATACACCCGAAATTCCCTTTAACCCAGAAGCTTTATTTAAAATATGATCCAACCTTTCGACAGAGTAATTGCAGTACCGTAACAGGTAAATCAAAATTCCCGGATCAACTGAACCAGAACGACTACCCATCATCAAACCTTCTAGGGGCGTGAATCCCATAGTGGTATCAATACTGCGGCCATTTTTAATCGCTGCCAAAGAGCAACCATTGCCCAAATGACAGATAATTAATCGCCCAGATGCAACATCTCGACCGAGAATTTGGGCAGCACGTTGAGAACAGTATTGGTGGCTGATACCATGAAACCCGTAGCGGCGAATACCTTCCTCTACCCACTCATAGGGGCCGGGATAGATTGCTGCTGCATCAGGTAGGGTGGCATGAAATCCGGTATCAAATACTGCTACCTGGGTGACATCTCCTAAAGTTTTTTCGATTCCTTCTATACCTGACAAAGCGGCTGGATTATGTGCTGGAGCAAGGTTAGACAGACGAGTGATCGCTTTTTTAACATCCTCCGTAATTACTACACTATCTCGATAATCCTGTCCGCCATGTACTATCCGATGCCCCACTACATCGATTTCTGACAACTGATCAATTACTTTGGTAGTACCATCACTCAGCGTATGAAGCATATAAGTAAGGTGTGCCTGTGGGGAATCACCAGAGATTGATTCTTGCAACGTTGCACCTGTACCAGTTTTCACCTCAATTTCTGCCACACCCCGTTCTTGAGTCCAGTTGATTTTCCCTTCCCAAAGGGGTTGGGGTGCTTGGGTGGGGGGAGCCTCATCTGCAATCTTGTACAGACAACTCTTTTGGCTGCTTGAACCGGCATTCAGCACCAATATCTTCATATAACAACATAAAAACATGATCTCCTTTGATCATGTCACTAAGTGTAGCCTCATGCTTCTAGTCTATGGGCATAATATACAGACCCATTGTTGCTAGTTGGCGACGGCAGGTTTTGTTTTTTTAAATAAACTTTTTGCCATCTATCTAAAGATAGTTTTTTACTTGATGCTACGCGATCGCTCCGCTCAAATGCCTCAAATTGTTACGTAACGCCTTTACTAATATTCATCCGCTTCAAGGTTTTGTTTCATCTCGGCACCGACGGCACGAGCAGCCGGATCTGAACTTTGTAGTAGCGTACTTGACACATTGTGCTGCTCAACTTGGCTTCGGTTTTGACTAAGTTTGTACTTACCTTCCAAGCGTGTAACAGTTATTTCAAATCCCACAATGCCATTCATCATACCTTCACGGAATCCGTCAGATAAACTGTGCCAATGCGATTTGTAATCAGCTTCGTAGGTGTCTATCATCTCGTTGATCATTTGGTTCATTGATTCTGGAGATTCATTAAGCATGATGACTTTGGGAATACCATATGCGTGAACAGCAATATAGTTCCACGTCGGTACACTTTCATACCTTTCATATAAAGTAGGGGAAATGTAAGCGTGTGCTCCGGTAAAAATAGCAAGTAACTCATTACCAAGAACTTGTGATTGAGGATTTTGTTTTGCCAGATGACCAATTAATTTAACAGCATCCCCTTGCATTGCAATGACAAGAGGAACGTGTGAAGCATAAGGTACACCATCTATAATCGATACCAACGTAGCGAAACTATTGGCTCTCATAAAGGCGATCAATTTATCAACATTATCTTCTTGAAAAGCGGTTGGTCTATACATGGCAATTTAACGTCACTATCAACTTATAAAAGTTCTCTAGCTCTCATTTGTATTTTTACTGCCTCTCCTCTCAATTCGGCAAACCATCTACCCGCATCAAATCCAATTCCCGTTCAAATATTTCATCAATTGGCAACATTTGACCATCAACAGTCATAAATTTATGGTCTTTTGTTGCCCGAATCAATGAACCATCTTCCAAACAATACTCAAACATCTCTTGCTGGCCGCGATCGTGCCACTGTGCTATGGGCTGCGTGTAAATATTTCCATTATTATCAACGCTGTACACAGTACATTCAATGCGTTTTTCTACAATTTTCCCAATCGGCAGTAATCCATATTCTACTGTCAATATTTCCGTGTCATAGCTTAAACAATATTCAGCAAACTTTAACATTTGCTCAAATAATTCATCCGCAACTTTTTTCTGAACACCATTTTTAGCTGCACCATCTACGAATTTTTCTCGCTGCTTTTGCATCTCCGAAACTTTCTTTTTACCCATCGCCCGACGCAGCAAGTCAGCTTGTCCTAAAGAATATCCAGCCATATCCTGAGCAATTTTCATGATTTGCTCTTGATAGACCATAATTCCATAGGTTTCGTCTAATATTGGTTCCAGAGTTTGGTGTTGATAATCAATCTTTTCTCGCCCATGTTTGCGGTTAATAAATTTAGGTATCAGTCCCGCATCTAATGGCCCCGGTCGATAAAGTGCCAAAATCGAAGAAATATCTTCTATATTAGAAGGCTTCAAATCTCGCACTATCTGACGCATCCCAGAAGATTCTAATTGAAATATCCCTTCTAACTCCCCGGCTTCTAATAACTCATAAGTTTTTTGGACATCTTTTGGTAAACTGCTATGTTCACCTTTAGCTAATATCTTCTGGGCTTTTCTTTCTTGGCGGGGAATTTCATCAGGATCAACCCGATATCCTCTCGTTTCTTGAATCAAATCAACGGTTTTTTGAATCAACGTTAGGTTCCGTAAACCCAGAAAGTCCATTTTCAATAAACCCATTGATTCCAGGTCTTCCATGAAGTACTGGGTAATCACGGAACCGTCATTATTCTTTTGTAACGGCACAATCTCATCAAGTGGATCGGCAGAAATTACCACACCTGCTGCATGAACACCAAAAGTTTTGTTAGTTCCTTCAATTCGCATCGCCATATCAAGCCAATGGCGAACATGGGGTTCTTTATCATATTTCTCTTTAAACTCTGGTTCTGGAGTTTTATCAGAAACCATCACCTTGAGTTTCGTTGGTTTCCCTCGCACCACAGGAATTAATTTCGCCATTTTGTCAGCTTCCCCATAGGGAATATTTAATACTCTAGCGACATCTTTCAAAACTGCTTTAGAAGTTAGACGGTTAAAAGTAATAATTTGGGCAACTCTATCCGCACCATATTTCTCAGTGACATATTCAATAACTTTATCCCGTTGTTCAATACAGAAATCCGTATCAATATCAGGCATAGATTTCCGTTCTGGGTTCAAAAAGCGCTCGAATAGTAATCCATGATGTACAGGATCAATGTTGGTAATTCGCATTGCATAGGCAACTAATGAACCAGCCGCAGAACCCCTACCTGGCCCCACAGGAATATTATTATCCCTAGCAAATTTGATGTAGTCCCATACAACTAAAAAGTATTTGGAAAAACCCATCTGCTGAATCATTTTCAGTTCGTATTCCAATCTTTCTTTATAGACGGAATCAACTTCCTGGCGAGATTTGCGATTTAATCGTTCTAAAAGTCCGTTCCATGCAACATCTTCGGCGTAAGTGTCAGCAGTATGACCAGAGGGAATAGGGGGAGTAGGAATCTGAGGCTCACCCATAATATGGTAAGGCTCGACTTTATCGGCCACTTCTTCAGTAGTGGCGATCGCTTCGGCAATTACATCATCCGGCAAATGGTCACGAAATAGCTGCTGCATCTCCTCACCAGATTTGAGATACTCTGTGCCGCTATAACGCATCCGTTTATCTTCAATAATTAGCTTGCCAGTTTGAATACATAGCAAAGCGTCGTGGGCTTCAACATCAAAACAAGAAATAAAATGAGAATCATTAGTGGCAATAATTTTAATGTCTAGCTCCCTAGCAATTTTAACTATTTCAACATTAACAATTCTGTCTTCTTGGGAGCCGTGGTCTTGAATTTCTAGATAATAATCATCACCAAATACATCTTTATACCACTGAGCAACTTTCCGGGCTGCATCTGGTCTATTACTGAGAATAGCTTGGGGAACTTCTCCACCTAAGCAAGCACTGGTAACTATCAACCCTTCATGATATTCTTTGAGTAAATCTTTATTAATACAAGGACGAGAAAAAATTCCTTTGCCTTGAACACCTTTGAGGTGAGAAATTGTGGTTAATTTGACTAAATTTTTGTAACCTTTGGTATTTTTAGCTAAAACAACTTGATGATATTTAGGACGGCGTTCTTGTTTCTCAATATCGCCGTTAATTACATACATTTCATTGCCGATAATCGGCTTAATATTTTGACTACGGCAGATTTTGATCAGTTCAACAGCTCCATACATGACACCATGATCGGTAAGAGCGATCGCTTTCATCCCCAGTGCGATCGCTTGATTCACCAACTCTGGTAGCTGACTTGCTCCATCAAGTAGACTGTAGTCACTGTGAATATGTAAAGGAACAAAGGACATAAGCATCTCCAACCACAAGCCAAGATATCTCTAGGGGCCTACCTTGTGGTATGCCCTTTCAAGCCAGATTTTGCAAAGCAACGGAATATTACATTAGCAGTTTTTACCCAAAATTAAAGCTGTTCTTTTTCCGAAATTGTCACTGTCATCAGTGTTGTTTTAATAGTTACAGCAGTTAATCAGCATCTAACTAATGAGTCAAACAGAGAGTACTACTTCGCCTGAAACCAAAGCTCGCCCTTGGTGGCAGCGTATCCCTCTCACATTGCAAATTCTCATCGCTCTAGTAGCCGCAGTCAGTGTTGGAATTGCCCTTGGTGCGGGGAATCCCAATCCCAGCAATGCTACCTTAATCAACAATTTAGCAATTCCGGCTGAATTGGTGCTAAAGGCTCTCCGCGCCCTAGCTACGCCGTTGATTCTGGTAGCGGTGCTGCATACCTTAATGACTACGAATATCCCTGGTACAGTCGGACGGCGACTGGCAGTGCTACTTTTAACTAACACTACTGTAGCTATTTTGGTGGGACTTTTCGTAGCGAATGTACTGCGTCCGGGAACTTGGGGCAATGTAGCCACCTCAACAACTACACAAATAACTACTCAGAGTCTTGATCCTTGGGGAATACTCAAAGATGCTGTACCGGAAGCTGTCCTCAAGCCATTAGTTGATAATAATGTCATCCAACTGATTGTTATTGCCCTAAGTTTTGGCATCGTCCTGCGGGGATTAAAATCTGAACAAATTGCCCAAGGGAAAATAGGATACCAGCCGATAGAGGATGTGATCGGGATTTTGTTTGAAGCGGTAGTCCGCGTTCTCAACTGGGTAATTGCCTTAGTGCCTTTCGCAGTCTTTGGGATTGTTGCTAAAACAGTTGCTATGCAAGGATTCGCACCGTTTAAATCTTTGGGTGCATTTATCGTGGCGGTGCTGTTAGCGCTGGTATTGCAGGCGTGCTACTACCTCACCAGAGTAAAATTTGGTTCTTGGGTAGACCCGCTAAAATTCCTAGCTGGCGGTTCTGATGCTTTTTTGACAGCTTTCTCAACTTCTTCCTCTGCGGCGGCAATGCCCATAACTTTTGAGGTTTTGCAAACAAAAGTCGGTTTAAGGGAATCTTCTGCTGCCTTGGGGGCATTAGTAGGGGCAAATTTCAATAATGATGGCACTGCCCTTTATGAAGCAATGTCTGCGTTGTATATTTCCCAACTGATTGGGCAACATCTGAGTCTGGGACAGCAGTTAATTGTCATCCTGACCTCGATTTTTGCATCTGTAGGTGCGGCAAATATTCCCAATGCTGGACTGGTAACGATGACACTGGTGTTCACTTCTGTAGGCTTACCTACCCAGTACATAGCTTTGCTAGTTACTGTGGACTGGTTTCTGGATCGCTGCCGCACTGCGATTAATGTCATGGGAGACATGACTGTTAGTGCTTTACTTGACGGCAAAAAGCCTCGTCTACAGAACGAGGCTTAGTTTGACGGCTTTGAAGGTATCTAATGTTGTTGAGGCCCTTTGGCATCACATTCTTTAGTCCAGCAGCGTTCTAGAAGTCGAAGACGCCAGATCAATGCAAAGCGTTGAGGATTCAATACTAATTTAGTATCGTGACTAAATAAGGGCTGGTTCAGATACTGCCAAAGGGGAAAATTAATCTTGGTGTGTTTTGGAGTCATAAGAACAACGAAATATTATAAAAGTTTAGTGGCCATAGTTGGCATTTTGTCTAGCAACTGCCTGATACTGTTTTTCTAGTTAAAGACTACACTGCGTTTTTGCAATTGTCTTGGTGGCAATTGCGGAATTTCACCAAGTGAATTAATGTTGTTTCCGCTTTAATACTGAAATCGCACACACCATTTTTCTGATTCCCCATCCTGTGAAAAGTCATACAATTTCACTATATTCCTGCTACAGATACGTTCGTAGAAGCGTACATCATCTGTACGCCCCTAAAGCCGATACATCTGTTGCAAAGATGTTTGGAAGCGATCGCATTGCTATCCAGAATCTTAACTCGGTAGCCTGTTAGTAAATCGGGTAATGTGGCGTTGAGGCAATGAAAATTTCGTTGCACGGCAGAAACAACCTTTGACTTGATGCTCTGACTGTTATGAACTTAGCGATCGTAGCCAGTAGTTCTTCATTTCAGAAATTTACCAGAGTATTGTCGGAGTGCCTTTAAAACAATAAACGGTTTTGTAATACAAAATATATTGTGTATAATCTAAGACCATTAAATCTTGACCGTCTTTCTAAAGATTGATAATTTAATAGATAAGTAAAATTTTCTTGGGTGTACTTTTCATATCGACAAAAAACTGGGACGGGCAAGATGCCCATCCAATAATCAAAAAGATAATTTTTCTAATAACCCAAGTTGCTAGTTATCAAAAAGTTTCTCTTTTTAAGTACAAAAGGTTAAAAGATTGTATTGGGCTATATTTTGAGCTAAGTCCACTGGTTTTGCTTCCTACAATTATTAATGTGGACTCCTATATCTATACCTTTCATATTGCAATTTATGTATGACAATAGCGCATAAATAAAGATAATTATGCCTACCATCTCTAGTACCTCTTCTATAGTCGTTATGAAGGCATAAACCATGCTACTTTGAGTGTAGTAATATTCGTAGTATCCGCCTACCAATTCAGTAGCAATTGCACCTGCTACGTAGATTGTTCCAGCAATAAAAAATAAGCGTCGTGTCTTGCTAGGAAGAGTAGCGACAAATTTACCAAACACTAGCAAAAATCCGAGTACGAAGATAGCACCCACGATCACCCAAGCGTAGTAAAGAAAACCACTGGTATTGAATGTACTTTGCAGTGGTGCAGTTAGTCTTTCATGAAAACCGATCAATTCGTCTAACGACAAACCAGCAAAGACTATTGACAATCCTCTCCATGACCAGAAATCTTTCTTTTTAGCTAACTTTTGAGCTTGGAAGATAATCTCCAGTAAAATAGAACAAAATAGTAAAGCTCCTCCAGAGTAAATTGTAGGAATATTTTCCTCGCTGTTGAGGTCGAATAGAAGTCTAAAAGTATCCCTCCCAGGAAAGTCAGGTAGATAGTAGACATTGTAATTAGCAAAAAGACTGACGAGAGCAAAGCACAATACCACACCAAGAAGGAATTTGAGTGTTTTGTTGGCAGAAAGATATACTTTTAATTTATGTGATGATTGCAACGCCGCGATCGCATCTTCTGGTTTTGTAGAACTCGTTGACTCAACTACAGATAGGTAATTTCTCTTACCATTATCTGAATAAGACTGGTTTTTCAGGATTTTGCATCGCTCTGGCAATACAACGTTTGACATGAAGTACTCAATGGTTTGCTGCTTAACAAAACCATGCATCGCCAAAATTTTTCCCAATTGCTCACCACTCAACTTTTGTGTCTTGAGTGCTGTATCTAATTCATCTGGAGTAATTAGTTCAGCTTCAATCAAGTACTTCCCAAGCGGCTTAAGCTCGAAACTTTGCGCGTCTATTTGCCTAATCAATAATATCTCCTTATTTTCACTGGCTAAATGTAATAAATTTTCTCGCTTAGTCATGAAAAATTATATTTACTGATAAGATCAGATTTTAAAATTTTCATAACCTCCGCTTAATCATATTTTGCACTGCCTAAATTCTTCACTAAATAAGTGTAAATTTATTCTAAAAAAAGTATGAATTTATCATGTAGATACGTCAGTTCTGCCGTTGCTGTTATTTCTAAACGCATTAAATACAGGATTTTCCCTCATGGTTTCTAGCAGACATCCCTGACCAGCAGAACGCACTCTTACCTCAAAACCTTGTTTATAGAAAAAAATGAATCCACCTCTCACTCTCATGTGTAGGTGGATTTATTCAGATGTACAGACATCTGGCGCGGTTGATTGTATCTCTAGCAGACATCGCTAAGTAGCAAAAATGCTGCTAGAGTTGGATTACAGGCTCATCTCTTAAGTTAGAGAGTACCTACAAAGAGTTAGTAATGAGTACCAGTTTTACGATGGTTGATAGCAGTAACAGCATCAGGCTTGAGTAATTTACCTTCGTCCACAGTTGCATACACAACCCAATGGTCGCCACATTCCAGACGTTGATTGACTGAGCATTCCAAATATGCTAATGCATCGGTAAGGACGGTACAGCCGTTATCCGCAACTGCTGTACTAAAGTTGGCAAATCGGTCTTCCCCAGGCGCGAAAGATTTACGGAAATGCTTCATGTAATCTTGGTGATTGCCTTCAGGTAAGATATTTAAGGCAAACTTACCGCCTGGATACATCAAGGATTCGATCGCTCGGTCTTTGGCGATCGCAACAGTTATTCCGGGTGGGTTAAAGGTGGCTTGAGAAACCCAAGCGCCTAACATTGCGGTAGAGACTTCTCCTTGTTTAGCTGTGATTACGCATACGGAACCAACGATCCGACCAACAGCCTGTTCCACTGGAGTCGCAGCTTGTTGTGGTACGCGTACCTTTTTAGCTTTTTTCAGTGCTTGGGCAAAGTCTGTACCTAGTTCTTCACAGAACTTGAGAGTGACATCATCAGGTTTAAACTTGACCTTCAGGGTGTCAAAGCCAAAGCGATATCCAGCATCCCGGAGTTTACCTTCAATTAAGTCAAATGCTTCGCCACTCCAGCCATAAGATCCAAAGACTCCAGCGAGTTTGCTGTTGTCACCACTCGATAGCACAATTCCTAAAGCAGTATGAATGGGAGTTGGCGCATGACCACCGATGGTAGGAGAACCGATGATAAAACCCTCTGACTGTGCTAGGTTGATGCGAATTTCATCAGGGGTAGCAAATTCGCAGTTAATCGATTTGACTGCGACTCCACCTTTAGTTAGTCCCAGAGCGATCGCTTGTGCTAAAGTCGCTGTATTTCCGTAAGCTGAAGCGTAAAGTAGGGCAACGGAAATCTCGCGATCGTTGTGAGAACGGCTCCACTCTGCATAAGCTTTGGTGAGTTCGATTAAGCTGGTGCGTACCAAGGGCCCGTGACCCACAGCATACATTCTCACCTGCAAATCTGATATTTTCTCCAAAGCTGCTTGCACATGAGGAGTTTGGGGAGCCATCAGGCAGTTAAAGTAGTAACGCTGGTCTTCTTTGAGCGCTTCCCAGTTATCATCAAACACTTCATCACCACAGAGATGAGTTGCAAATAACTTATCTGTGTAGAGAATTTGGGTTTGTTGATCGTAGGTACAAAGTCCTTCCGGCCAACGTGGGCTGGGAGTGGGGAAGAATTTTAAAACATGACCTTTCCCTAAATCCAGAGTTTCTTTCCCCCGCATCACCAAGACTTTCAAATCTTGCTCTAGGAAAGCAGCACGCAAATTGTTCGCACCGGGAAGAGAACAGACAAAAGTTACCTGTGGTGCCAGTTCTAAAATTGCTTTGATGGTTGCAACTCGGTTGGGATTAAAATGTCCCAGGATTATATAATCCAAATGTTGCAAATCTAAAGTCTGCCGCAATGCCTCTAAATAAATTTCGGTAAAGCTTTCTGGCGGTGGATCAATAAGTGCGGTTTTATCAGCTTCAATTAAATAGCAATTGGAGGTAGTACCTCTTTCAAGTGCGTATTCAATTTCAAACCGCAGACGTGACCAACTACGTGCTCTGATCGCCTTAGTATTTGTAGCAATTGGTAGAACTTGTACGTCGCGTGGCTTGGAATTGGTCATAGCTGTTGGGTAAAGTTTGAGAACAGGGAATAGGGAACAGGGAATAGGTTATGGGGTATAGATCATAGGAAACAGGGGATAGTTTTCTTTTCTGTCCCCTGTTTCCTGTTACCTCTTGCCTCTTTCTTAGTAGTAATTACCTACTTTGCGATGGCGAACGGCTGTCAGTCCATCGTTTTTGGAGACACGACCTTCTTGGACGGTGCAGTATAAAATCCAGTGGTCGCTGCATTCCATGCTGCTCTGTATTTCACATTCCATGTATGCCAGAGCATCAGTTAGAATTGGGGAACCGTTTTTCGCGGTTTGAGTTTTCACCCCAGCAAATCGGTCAGCACCGGGATGCAAGCGCTTGAGAAAGTGCTTTTTCAATTCCTGATAATTGCCTTCTTCCAAAACGTTGAGGACGAAACGATCGCCTACTTGCATTAAGGAATCAATGGCGCGGTCTTTAGCAACGGCAATTGTCAATCCTAAGGGTTGCAAACTGGCTTGCGTTACCCAGGATGCCAGCATTGCGCTTGAGGCATTATCTTTTTTAGTAGTGACTATATACAGTCCACTACTAATCCGACCCAATGCCTTTTCCATGTTGACATCGAGGGACTTGATTTGCTTGATGTTGCGATCGCGCACCAGCAATTGTCCAATGTCTTTACCCGCTTCTTCACACAACTGGAATGTCGATGCAGTGGGAGCCTCTTTAATCCGAATAGCTGGGAAGGCTTCTTTGATGCCAGAGTTGAGGAATTGTCTGCGGAGTGTATCAATGGGTTCATCATCCCCACCGTAACATTCAAACAGCCCAATCAGTTGCTTGTTCTTGGCGACAGCTAGCACCGAGCTGATACTAGCTTGGGCGGCGGCAGAAGTAGTTGGAGGCATACCGATAATGATGCCAGCTGCTCTCCCGGCTAATTCTTGAATTTCTTGGCTCTCAGCAGTACTTAGATCCAGTACTTCTACCCCAATGCCAGTTTTCAGGATACCTTCGGCAATTGCGTGACCAAGGCGCTCACCATACCCATAATCTGAGACAAAAAACAAGCCAACAGTTGTTTCTGCTTTAGCTTGTTTTTGGCTCCAATTTTCGTAGCACCCGGTTAAAACATCTAAATGGTGGTGTAATAATGGCCCGTGACCATTAGCGATAATATTAATCTTGCCGAGATCGCCCATCCGCTTCATGGCATTCAGCAGCGAACGAGCGTTAGGGCCCATCAAGCAGTCGTAGTAAAATCTAAAATCAGCTTCGATCGCTTCTAAATCTTCGTCGAAGGTGCGATCGTCACAAAAATGCATCCCAAAAGCATCACAAGTGTAGAGAATTTGGGTTTTGCGGTCAAAGCTAAAGATTGTATCCGGCCAGTGCAGGTTAGGCGCACTCACGAATTCCATTTCGTGTCCTTTGCCTAGATCTATGCGATCGCCAGTTTTGACAACCCGCTTGGAAAAAGGATCGTGTACTAAGCCTTCCAAAAACTGAAGCGCAACTTTTGAGGCTAAGACGGTTGCTCTAGGAGCTAACTGAAGAACATCTTCTACCAAGCCGCTATGGTCTGGCTCTGTGTGACTAACAATTATGTAATCAATTGTTTTGGGATTGACAAGACCTTTTAGAGTCTCTAAATACAGATCGCGAAACTTCTGGTGAGAAGTATCAATCAGAACTGTTTGTTCACCCCTAATTAGATATGAATTGTAGGTTGTGCCGTTTTGCAGTCCGAATTCGATATCGAAGCGATCGCGATCCCAATCAAGAGAGCGAATCGCTGTTGTGTTAGGGGCAATTTCTACAGTTTGTATAGTTAACCGATGCTGAACGTTCTCTGCGATCGCTACCATTATTCGTCTCCGAGCGCAAATTAACAGGTTTTTCTTCTGCACCCATTGTCCCTATTATTTTTTGTTTAAGTTGTAATGAATATCAGTTTTTGCAAAATTTAACTTGTATCAATTATTGCTGTTTTTTAGCAAAAAATATGACTCAGAAAAAATACTAAATATTAATTTATTCTAAACATTTACTGGGTATTTATTTTTGCCATTTATCTAATTTTATCCTAATTCAAAAGCTTTAGAATCATCATATTATTTGATAATTAAAGCTTAAGAAAATATTACACATCCAGGACTGTTATAGTAACCTTCGTTTTTGAGAATGACTTATGAATCTGAGGACATACCAGGGTTACAAGGAGATTTTGGAATTGTGGCGCAAATTTTAGGCGATCACAAAACAAGTATCTTAAAAAAATATATTTAGATAAAAATCATAAAAAATTAGTTTTTTAAGATCCTCACTGATAAACAAGTAGGAAAGGTGGGAAAAGTAGGAAAGGTGGGAAAAGTAGGAAAAGTAAGGTAAATTCATCTACTTTCTAACCCACATCTACTAAGCTATTAAACCTGCTTTTCCCAATGAGTATTGAATACATTTTTGTCTCAAACAAGAATCTTGTTACGTAAAATATAAACTTTATATGAAGTCGAGAAAGCAGATATTTATTATGGAGATAATCAAAGCAAACTTCCAGAGGCGAGTTGAATAAAAAGGAACTAGGCTTGTATATATTTTTCTGCTCATCCAAATGAAAATTAGCGTAAAAATCATTTTTAAAGTTTCGATAAAACTCCGTAACCATACGAGTAATCTAATAATTTTAATGATACATTCCTTTATTATCGACTTTAAACATTAATCAGGACAACGCCAATAAATCCTTATATCTCATAGCTTCCAATAAACCTGTCTATACAGGCTAATGGTGCCATTTCTGATGTGCCTAACTTATTGATAGTGTTCTCAAGCCAACGCTTCTTACGTACCAGCCTTCTATACGTTGGCATTCTTAATACTTGTAGTTAAGTTTCTAGAATGTGTTGTTAAATACGTAAGTAATCAAGTATATAGGCGTGAATAGACATAAAAATAGCAAAAATTGACTGTGCAAAAGGTTATTGTTTATGGGATGCCGATTAAAAGTCTTTCTAACTAAAGAAGAAAAGCTGACTTTAGAAGAGTTGAGAAAAGCCAAAGATGTTCCTCAACGTACCAAGGATCGTGCTCAAGTTTTACTGCTGAATACTCGCGGCTTAAAAAATGAGCAAATTGCTAAAGGCTTGAACTGGGCGATTTCAACAGTACGTCAAACTCTTCATCGCTGGGAAAAGATGGGTTTAGCAGGTCTGTGGGATGCTCCTGGCCGAGGAGGAAAACCCCGATATTCAGAATCAGATTTGGTTTATCTAGAAAATTGTTTAGCTCAAGAGTCACAAACTTATAACTCTAAACAATTAGCAAAAAAACTGGCATCTGAGCGTCAAGTAAACTTGAGTGCAGACCGATTGCGACGGGTACTTAAAAAAAGGGGAAGGAGGTTTGGAAGCACACGCAAACAACCCCAGGAGCAGAATAATTAACGTGAGTTCTATAAACCTCTCCCTACTTTGAACTTTAGTTCAAGTCTGTCCCTCTTGCCCGTCAAAGAGGGACGGTTTTGCATAATAAACGTAATAAAACAAAATCCACCTAAACATTAAACTGTTTGGTGGACTTGTTATTTATTCTTAGTGGATCCGAGCAGAGTCGAACTGCTGTCCAAATTGGGTATTGACCCCCCGCTCATTCACAGGTTTAGCCTTTCTGACCCTCAAGGCGGGAATCGTTCATTATCCCGAACGTAGGATGCTCTGATTTAATCTTAGCCAGCAAGCCAACCAGAGAACGCTTGCTAGAGCATCCGTTGGGGGTTGGTCTTCAGTCCTTAACGGAGTCAAACTAAAGACGCTCGAACCTATAAGAGGTGTTTAGGCAGCTACTAGAGCATCCTTACGAGCAAAGTTAACGATGTTATTCGCATTTACTTTTTGTTTGAGCCTTTGATTTTCGAGAGGAGACTCACTCTCGACCTGAATCACAGAGCAGCGTTCGCCAACCTGTCGAAACCGTGACGGACCCATGCGCTTCATAATCTAATTATAATACGCAATTTTTGAAATGTGTTGCTAGACAAAAATTTTGGTTCATGCCAGTGCTGCTGAGAAACACAGGGTATCTTTATATGAACTTGGCTCTATACCAACAGTATAGTTTGTTGATAAACCTCAGTACATAATGACCCATATACCGTCAATGTCATCTAGTTAAAAGTCCCAAATACTAAAAATAGCCAATTGCTAATTATTTTAAGATTAGCAATTGGCTATATATTACAACGCACTACAAATAAATAATTAGCTATACCCTAAGTTAGTGCTTCAGCACCACCTACAACCTCAAGGAGTTCTTGGGTAATAGCAGCTTGTCTGGCTTTGTTGTAAGAAAGTGTAAGCGTGTTAATCAGTTCACCAGCATTTTCACTGGCATTACTCATGGCTGTCATCCGCGCTGCTAGTTCACTAGCTGCCGATTCTTGCAGCGCTCGCAATAGCTGGTTACTCAGATACAGGGGCAACAAAGAATCGAGAATCTGCACTGGATCTTGCTCGAAAATCATGTCAGGAGCCAACGGGCGGACTTGGCTAGTCACTTTCTCCCGTTCGACTTCAAATTTACCGCCACGGGTTGTCAAGCGGAAGATTTCATCATCGGCTGCTTCTAGACCTTGCGGGTCGAGGGGCAGTAAGGTTTGCACCACAGGACGGGAGCTAACCAAGGAAAGGAATCTGGTATAGATTAATTCGATGCGGTCTACTTCTTCCGAAAGGAACAAGGAAAGTAGTTGGTCGGCAATCTGATTGGCTTCTGCTGCGGTAGGGATTTGCTCTAAACCGCTGTAGGTAGAATCAATTGGCTGATCGCGGCGTTGAAAGTACTGCGTAGATTTGCGTCCGACTAACACAAATTGATAGTTTAAACCTTCTGCCTTGATTTCTTTGGCGCGGTTTTCTGCACGACGAATAACGTTATTATTGTAGCCGCCGCATAGACCGCGATCGCCTGAAATTACCAATAGCCCGACTGACTTAACTTCCCGTTTTCTCAGTAGTGGCAGGTTTGCTTCTTCAAACCGCAGACGACTTTGTAAACCATACAATACTTGTGCCAAGCGATCGGCAAAGGGGCGAGTTGCTAGCACTTGTTCTTGCGCCCGACGCACTCTAGCCGCAGCTACGAGACGCATGGCTTCTGTGATTTTTTTGGTGTTTTTGACCGACTGAATGCGATCGCGTATTGCTTTTAGATTGGCCATATTCTTGAGTTAGGAGTTAGGAGTTAGGAGTTAGGAGTTAAGAGCTAGGAGTATTTCATTAACTTTTAACTCTTAACTCTTCACTCCTCACTTTAATTACGCTGCTGCTTTGAAGGTCTTCTTGTATTCGGTAAGTGCTTCCTTTAATGCAGCTTCTTCTGCATCACCTAGTGCTTTGGAGGTTCTTACTCCTTCGGCATACTGGGTTTTACCAGTTTTTAAGTACTCCCGCAGGCCTTGGGTAAAGGTTGTGACTTTATCTACAGGAACGTCATCTAAGTAACCATTGATACCAGCGTAAAGAATTGCTACTTGCTCGTATACTGAGAGTGGCGAATTTTGTGGCTGCTTGAGAAGTTCGCGCAACCGTTGACCCCGTGCCAACTGGTCTTGAGTGGCTTTATCTAAGTCAGAAGCAAATTGAGCGAAGGCTTGCAGGTCGTCAAATTGGGCTAGTTCCAATTTAATCTTACCGGCAACTTTTTTCATTGCCTTGGTTTGCGCCGCAGAACCCACGCGGGATACTGAAATACCTGGGTTCACAGCTGGACGGATACCAGCGTTAAATAAGTCAGAAGACAGGAATATCTGACCATCGGTAATGGAAATTACGTTTGTGGGGATGTATGCCGAAACGTCACCAGCTTGAGTTTCGATGATTGGTAGGGCGGTCATGCTGCCTTTACCTAATTCGTCACTTAGCTTTGCGGCTCTTTCTAACAAACGAGAGTGAATGTAGAATACATCTCCGGGGTAAGCTTCGCGTCCGGGTGGGCGACGTAGCAGCAGGGACATTTGGCGATAAGCTTGGGCTTGCTTGGAGAGATCATCATAAATTACCAGGGTAGCTTTGCCTTTGTACATAAAGTACTCAGCAATAGTTGCGCCTGTGTAAGGAGCTAGGTATTGTAGGGTTGCTGGTTCACTGGCACTAGCTGCGACAACGATGGTGTAATCCATCGCGCCTTTTTCTTGCAATGTCTGCACCACGTTAGCTACGGTGGAAGCCTTTTGACCGATCGCAACGTATACACAAATTACATCTTCTTCTTTTTGGTTGATGATTGTGTCGATCGCGATCGCAGTTTTGCCGGTTTGGCGATCGCCAATAATCAATTCCCGTTGACCGCGACCGATGGGAATCATTGAGTCAATAGCTGTAATCCCCGTTTGCATGGGTTCGTGTACAGACCGACGAGCAATGATACCAGGCGCTGGAGATTCAATCAAACGGCTTTCTGAGGATTTGATGTCTCCCTTACCATCGATGGGACGACCTAAAGCGTCTACAACTCTTCCAATTAAGGCTTCTCCTACTGGAATCTGAGCAATTCTACCAGTAGCGGTTACAGAACTACCTTCTTGAATTTCCAGCCCTTCACCCATCAACACCGCGCCCACGTTGTCTTCTTCTAAGTTTTGGGCGATGCCAATTGTGCCATCTTCAAATTCTAAGAGTTCCCCAGCCATAGCCTTTTCCAGACCATAGATCCGGGCAATACCGTCACCTACTTGTAGGACGGTACCAACGTTAGCAACTTTGACCTCTTGATCGTATTGCTCGATTTGTTGTTGAATAATGCTGCTAATTTCGTCAGGTCTAATTGATATGCTCATGTGTCTATCTTGTTTGCTTTCGAGACGGAAAAATGAATTCAGTTAGGAGTTAAGAGTTAGGAGTGATGAGTTAAAAATGCAAAAATTACAAGTTAAAAGTCAAAATAAATTACTATTTACTTAACTCCTAACTGTACAGACGCGATTAATCGCGTCTCTACTCTTAACTTTTGTACGCGATTAATCGCGTCTCTCTAACTCCTAACTTTCTAGCTATTAGTTAAGCGCAATGAAAGGCGGCGCAACTGACCCCGGATACTGGCGTCAATTACCTGCGAACCTACTTTAATGATCACACCACCAATTAACTCACTGTCTACCTTGGTTTCTAGTTCTACCTGGCGAGCATTAGTTATGGCAATCACCTTTTCTGTGATCGCCTGCTGTTGAGCTTCTGTGAGGGGAACGGCTGAAACTACTTCCGCTAATACGGTTTGATTCAGCTGCCGCAACAGCGCCAGATATTGTTGAAAAATAGATTCCAAGAATGCAATGCGGCGTTTGTCTACTAGTACCAACAAAAAGTTGCGTAAGTAGGCGTTAGAGCCTTCACCGAGTATTTGTTTGATGAGAGCTTTTTTGTTCTCAGCTTGAATAAACGGGTTGCTGAAGAAGTTGTGTAGCTGTTTGTCTGCTCTGAGCAGTCCCAGGAAAGTACGCGCATCTTCCCCGAACTCTTCTGTCAAATTTTTCGATTGCGCTATTGACAAAAGTGCCTGTGCGTAGGGTTGGGCTACTTCGGCTGCCGCTACCTGACTTGTCATACATTGCCTCCCAGTTGTGCGATGCTACGATCAATTAAACTTTGTTGAGCATCGTCGGCAATCCCGCTTTTGAGTTGCGATTCGACTTTTTGCAATGCTAGTGTAGCTACCCGTTGCCGCAGTTGAGCGATCGCTCGCTCTGTTTCGGTGTTTAAATCTGCTGCTGCTGTTTGTTTTAAGCGTTCTACGTCTTGCACTGCCTTCGCCAACAAGGCTTCTTTCGCCTTTTGGGCGTTTTCTACGGCAGATTGGCGGATGCGTTCTGCCTCTGCCTGAGATTGCTTCAACTGCTCTTGCGCTTGGGAAAGGGCAGTCTTTGCCTCTTTTAAGCGTCCTTCTGCTTCCTGAATTGCGGTGGCAATATTGGATTGTCGCTCGTTCAGGATATTGCTTAAAACCTTACGTCCGAAGTAGAATAATATGCCAATCAGAATCGCTAGATTGATCAGATTGGTTTCAAAAATGTCTAGGTTTAGACCGAAACCACCTTCTGCTGCGCCTTCTGCCAATTCAGAGTGAACAGCGTTCGCTTCTGCGGCAAGTAATAAGAATGTCCCCATGATACCCATTTACAAGTGCGCTGCTCGCTTGCTAATACGTTGTATTTTCCGAAGGAAAGGAAATTTAAGTATCTTTTCCCCAGAAGGGAAAAAGTGCCTTTTTTTGACACTTAATTAAGCGCTCTGGACTAGGGCCCAGTTGCGCGTATGCTTTACACAGAACCAATCTCGTTAGCTTATCTAACTGGAGTTGGCCCCAATAGTTTTTCTAGAATCTGCCTGCTTAGAGCATCAACTTGTTGCTCTAAGGTGCGAAAAGCTTCTTGCTTTTGTTGTTCTATTTCAACAGAAGCTTGTTCTCGTTGAGACTGAGCTTCCTTTTGGGCCTCAGCTATTTTCTCGGCAGTAATTTTCTTAGCTTCAAGTTGAGCCGCTTCTACGGTAGCTTGCGATTGTCTGCGAGCGTCTGCGAGTTGCTGCTCATATTCGGTAGCCAAGCGCTCGGCTTTAGCCAAGCTCTCCCGCGCCTCAAGGGTATTCGTTCGGATGTAACTATCGCGATCGTCTAGTACCTTGGTCAGTGGCTTATAGAAAATTGCATTCAACAAAGCTGCCAATAGCAGGAATTGCAATGCCATGAAGGGCAAGGTAGCATCGAAATCAAACATTTGTCTCCTCTTTGGCTGGAGTAGCAGTTTTCATGGCTAGCAACGTCATCCAACCTTTCATATTTTTAGAGACCCATAGCCAACAAGGGTCAACTGAACATTATAACTATTGAGATACCCAAAACGTTTTGATTGTAGAGGCGTGATGATTCACGTCTCCACACTCGCAAAAATTTTCAGGTATTAACCGAAGGGGTTAGCGAACAGCAATACCAGGGCAATTACCAGACCATAGATAGTCAAGGATTCCATGAATGCCAAGGTTAATAGCAGAGTACCGCGAATTTTTCCTTCTGCTTCAGGTTGACGAGCAATACCTTCTACTGCTTGTCCAGCAGCGTTACCTTGACCAATACCAGGGCCAATTGCAGCTAAACCAATCGCTAAAGCAGCAGCGAGAACTGAAGCAGCCTGAACTAATGGATCCATGTTGATTTTCCTTGCTTTGATTACAAAACTAACAAAAGTACGTTAACGATTAGAAACGTGGTTTTCACGCTGCACATGAGTTCTTTGATCGATCGCGCTTTGCGATGTTTTGAGCGAATATGCTCTTGGAACTGTGCTATCAGCTGAGAAGTTTAATGCTCCTCATGTTCTTCTCCACCATGTCCCTCCATTGCCTCATGAATGTATGCTCCGGCGAGGGTGGCGAAAACCAGGGCTTGAATGGCACTGGTAAATAAACCCAACGCCATTACAGGCAGAGGTACAAATAGAGGAACTAGCAGCACCAACACCGCGACTACCAATTCATCCGCCAAAATATTACCAAATAGCCGGAAGCTTAGGGAGAGGGGCTTGGTGAAATCTTCAAGAATTGCGATTGGCAACAAAACGGGTGTTGGCTCTATATATTTCTTAAAGTAGCCTAAACCCCGCTTGCTAAAACCTGCGTAAAAATACGCTAAGGAGGTTAGCAATGCCAATGCAACAGTCGTATTGATGTCATTGGTGGGAGCTGCCAATTCGCCCGAAGGTAGCTTGATGAGCTTCCAGGGAATTAGCGCACCTGACCAGTTCGATACGAAAATAAACAAGAACAATGTGCCAATAAATGGCACCCAAGGGCGGTACTCTTTCTCACCAAGTTGGTTTTTGGCCAAATCACGAATAAATTCTAGGGCGTATTCCATCAAATTCTGGATGCCCTTGGGAATTCTTTGTGCGTTGCGAGTAGCAGCTATTGAAGCCACTACTAAAATGCTAATCACAAACCATGAGGTGAGAAAAACTTGCCCATGAATTTTAAGATTGCCCAACTGCCAGTAGAAATGATGTCCTACTTCTAATTCGGCGAGGGGAAAAGAATTAAAGGCGTTTAAGACACTAAGCATTTGCATTCTTCAAGCATTTTCCCCAACAAGCGAGGATGGGATTACTATCTTTGTGAGCCTGACTTTTTAAGAATCAGGAATGAACGCAATTTGCACCATATAGACGAGGAGCGTGGCTTTGTAAGTTAGAAATCCCAAAAATATGGGGAGAATCTGTAGCTCACGCCATTGAGTTGCCACGATCATCACTCCCATAAATAGAGCAAAACGAGTTTTACTCAAACTGGTTTTCTCACTACCGAGCTGCTCAACATCTCTAGCCAACATTTTTAAGTAAACCACACCTGTACACGCCCCAATTAAATAATTTAGGGCAATGTTTAAGGAATAAAAAATCCACACAGAGATAAAAATAACCCCCGTCAAGACAAGCGTGATTACCAACAACCGCTGGAAGAGTTGATAAAACTCTTGCATAGAGTTATCTGATTCTGTGTCTCCAGAACCAGTTTTAGCATCTTGTTGCGTTGTCGGAGTGGGCGCAATTGATTCGTCTGACAAGCTCACGAGACTTGAAACCAGTACAGCTAAATTATGATGACTGCACATTCAGTCAGCTGAATCATATCACGATCCGGTAACAATACTTTAGGAAAAAACAATTAACTTCTTGGCAACGTTACACAGTCAGTAAATCGCGCTCCCAGAAGCGAGAGAGCGGCTGATGATGTGAGGGAGGGTGAGAGTGAATAATCAATAATTGTTGCCTGGAAATTCAAAATTTCTTCCAATTTCAGTTTTTTCGAATGAATAATTCTCCTCCAAAGTCGTTATATAACATCTTGGTGTTTGAATTAAGTCGGTGTCAATAAAATCAACTGGTGCTTGAAGAGCGTATGGACGTACCGCAAATCAGAAATCGTAGAGTAGCGGCTTGTCATAAAAGATCGCACCACTGCTGAATCCCAGAAAACTCCAACTTTTGCAATGTACAATACCCCGTTTCTTGGGCACTTTCTTAATTTACATTAATTTGCCAAAAGTGGTGATAGGCGATCGCTCATCACCACGAGTATAAATTGCTTTTATTAACTCAGTAACAGAGTGCAGTGTAATTAAACAGGTGTCAATAAAATCAGTTGCTGCTCAAGAAGCCTTCTTACATCATCTAATCCGAGTTGCCCACCAGCTAAAATATCTGCCACTCTTGAATTCGCATCACATCTTTGCATAAACTCAAACTCTGCTACAGATAAATTAACAATCTGGTAATCGTAATTAAAGAAACATTGACTGGGAAATCCCTGAATACAAGGATTAAGTTCGGGAATGGCTGCCAATAGGGCGTTATCGTCTGACCAGTTGGACTTGATTAAGGGAGGACGACCAAGGAAAAACTCGTAATGAGTTACTTCTGGATCTAGTAATTCTATCAGGCGGTAGACCTGGCGATCGCTCAAATCTTTTGCCCGTTCAACTAACTCGGGTGCTTTGCCTAAAAGTCTCTCCAAATCCCAGAAACTCGGATTCGAGAAACCAATAAACTCCAATCCCGAAGCATCAATTAATTCAAACAACGTCTCAATGTTGTAGTCAATTTCTTGCGGATGAACGTACATATCCGCAAAGTTTTCATCCTTGTGATTTTCTAATGACCAACGCTGCTTATCGTATTTGACAATTCGGTTATTTTCTGGTAGAGAAGAAAATATTTGTCGTCCGACTTGGACACCATCACGGTAGTCGCCTTTTTTATCACCTTGCAGAAGTGCGATCGCTTTTTGCATGAGTTGAATTTCCCAGCGTCCCAACTCCCCATACACAAAAATGTGCATTAAGCCGCCTGGGGCTAACTTTTTCGCCAAAGCTTGAATACCGCGAATTGGATCGGAGGTATGATGCAAAACACCGACACAGTTGATTAAATCAAACTCACCCGGTAGCTGTTCCACGTCAAACAAGCTGAGGTGATGAAATTCAACGCGGGTAGCCCCTGAACGCTGACAACGTTCTTTTGCTACAGCTAAAGCGCCAGTACTGAGATCAATTCCCACAACCGAAGCTTGTGGATTGAGGTGAACCAAGTACTCTGTACCCACACCAGTACCGCAACCTGCATCTAAAATCCGAATATCTTGCTTTTGGGGTTTTTGACCTGTGCAGAAGTTATGAGCGGCTAGCCAATTCCAGCGCCAGTTGTAGCCTGGAGGTGGTTCATCCAACAAGGCTTCTGGCGGAAAGGGGTAGGTATTGTAGAGTTTGGCAACAGCAGCACTAACGGTTTGGGAATCGGACATGATGAGGAATAACGCAGCATTTCTGAGTTTAGCGGATAGTGGATCATTAGGGCAAAGATTACTATTGCTTATTTCCTGCTATTTATCCAACAGCAAAGTCAGTAAATTCGCGTTTATAAGGAGCGTGAAATCCTAATACAATATCTTCTTTAGGTACACCAGCAGCGATTAATTCATTAGCGATACCGATTTCTGTACCATCTCTTTGTATCCAAATTTTTTGGTCTTTGATATCAACATGAATGATGACTCCATAAATTCTTCGTTGTTCTTTCCAGCCAATATTTAAGACTTGATAATGATGGCGTTCTGCGTCAAACAACAATTGGACTTCTGTGCCATTAGCCACGTCATTAGCGGAATGGTTACTTAAGATGTCTTGAATGATTTGAGAGTAATTTATTCCTTCCATAAAACAATGTCTTGACTTAAGGAATTAAATATTAAAAGTTTAATTTGATATTCTTTTAAAGAATCTTGAATAAATTGACGTGAGAAAAAGTCTTGGTATGTATCTTGGCTAACAGCTAGATATAGAATGCGTTCTGGTTCTTCTTTTTTCAATGCTAGCCGATAATTCAGGGTTTGACCTAAAGCGAGATGAAATTCCGTTACTTCAGATGCACCTACAAAGGATTTAATTTCTACAGCTATTTTTTGACCTTGTTTTTGTGCTGCTAATAGTCTTTCTGCTCCTAAATCCACAAAAAATTCAATATCATCAACTTTTAAATGCAGTGGATCATGGGTAATCATCCAACCATCTTTTTCTAAAGCAATGCGGACAGATTGATGAAATATATCTTTAGAAGGCATAGGTATCGTAAAATCTGCGCTAGCGGTATGGGAGCCTGACATTTCATGAGCAATATTGCAGCAATTCTGAGTTTAGCGAATGCGGAACACTTCAGATATACAAATAATTGCGTAGGCGCAGCCCGTCGTAGACATCGCCATCAGCCTATATATTTTAGTTAGGGAAGTCGTTTCAGTAAAAACACTACTGTTTAAGTATTTATTATCTAATAAACTTAATTATAATTTTGTATAAAAATTTACTTACAAAGGAGCATTAAATGGCTGTAGGAATGCCGGAATTCGTTGAAAATCCAGAAAATCGTTGCCCTGTAATTCTGTTACTCGATACTTCTGGCTCTATGTCAGGTCAGCCTATCCAAGAGTTAAATCGAGGACTTGCTGCTTTCAAAGCAGATGTACTAAAAGATTCTCAAGCATCGCTGAGTGTGGAAGTGGCTATGATCACGTTTGGCCCCATAGTTAAACTCACGCAAGACTTTGTGACGATTGACCAATTTACACCGCCTATATTGGAAGTAGGTGGTTTAACCCCAATGGGTGCGGCGATTGAGTATGCTTTAGATTTTCTAGAAAATCGTAAACAGACTTATAAAGACAACGGTATTCTCTATTATCGCCCTTGGGTATTTTTGATTACAGACGGAGAGCCAAATGACTCCTGGCAGCCAGCCGCGCAAAGGTTGAGAGAAGCAGAAGCACAAAGCCGACTGTCATTTTTTGCGGTTGGTGTACAGGGTGCTGATATGAATATCCTCAAATAAATTTCTCCTCCTGAACGTCCACCAGTTATGCTAAATGGCTTAGATTTTCGTGAGTTGTTTGTCTGGCTTTCTACTTCGATGAAACGGGTTTCTAGTGGCAAAGTAGGGCAGGCTGTAGCTTTACCAGCTATGGGATGGGGTTAAATTACTAGTTAGAGGAAATTTTGTGAATTGGAAAGCTGTTGCACGTTCCGAGATTGGAACAAGTCATCAAAAACAGGGGATAGTTTGTCAAGATTATGGAAATTATCGCATCTTGGATGATGTGATTGTAGGTGCTGTTGCTGATGGTGCTGGTAGTGCTAAATATTCTGACTACTATCAATCTTATTTCCGTAGGCGGTTCTTACCCTCATAGCAAAGATGGCATTGTGTTCAAAAACCTTGAAGGATTACTGCCACCACAACCGCGAGGATATTACAGAGAGTACACAGTACCAACTCCCGGATCAACAGATAGAGGTAGTCGTCGTCTGATTACTGGGCAAAATGCCGAACTTTATTATACTGCTGATCACTACAATAGCTTTCAAGCAGTCATCTACTAGTAGTGATAAGTAAGGAGGAACATATGAGTGAATTTCTAAACTTTTCGTCAATAGATGTAAAACAAGGCATACGTGAAGCAGTGGAACAAATAGCCGCAGAACCAGGAACTAAAGTTTTTTATCTTGATGGTAAAAAAATTAATAGCAAAGAAACATTTTTAAGTAAAGCTGCTGAAGCTATGCAATTTCCTACATACTTTGGTGCTAATTGGGATGCTTTTGATGAATGTATCACCGATTTAACATGGTGTCCGGCTGAGAGATACGTCATATTGTATGACCATGCCGATATATTTGCTCAAGCTGAACCGACACAGTACCAAATAGCATTGGATATTTTAAATTCAGCTAAAGAATACTGGGAAGCTAATAATATAACTCTGAATTTTTTAACTATAAACAAATAGCTCAATTTAGGCTTTAAACAAATTAAGATATAGTCCAATCTTCTAAACGCAAATTAGGAACTTTCTCAAAATCCTTGCGGTTGCGGGTTACTAAAATCCCATTCACCGACAACGTAATTGCCGCAATGCGTAAATCTTGAGTACTAATGCGGATGCTTTGACGAATCAAGTCTTCGTAACAATTAATAGCATACTCGCCAAATGCTAGCGATCGCACATTTTTGAAAAACTCTAAAGTAGCCTGTAGCTTTGTGTAAGCTAATAGCAATGTATCAGATGACGAAGCCTTTCTGATTACATTAAACCTCCCACGCAGTTGTTCTTCAACTGTAATTATCGTTATGGCAATGTCTTCAGAATTAACTGCATTGATACGCTGCGTGACAACTGGATGTCGCTGTTGAAAAAGTGAGACGTGATCCGTATCAAGTATCCATAAAGTCACTTAGCTTCATCCTCTGCATCAAGTTGCCGATAATATTCCTCCATTTGTGCGTCAAGTTCGCGGCGATCAGCTTCTATATATGCCAGCACCTCGTCAAATTGAGGATCATCCTTGAACATACCCGCAAATTTCGTCCAAGGATGTTCGGTTTGGGGAGGTTCAATTTCCAAAGTTACTATTTCTGGTTTTCGCTCTTGTAAAAGTTGAATTAGTTTCTCTAGTGCTTCTTCTTTATTCACACCAGAGGCTTTAAAATCTGGCAAGCCTAACACTGTCGCAATAACCCCACCATCTTCTTGATTTTCAATCAGCACATCATAATTTAACTTGGGTACAGTATTGTTAGGATAAGTTTTTACAGTTAAATTCATAATATTTTAAACCTTGAAGTTTTATATTGATTATAACTGCTGGCCTACTTACTGTTTTGTGCTGACTACAAACCTTTAGGAATTTACACTACCTTACTTAATATATGTTTTGATTTTTATCATATTGTCTTTTACGATCGCACCAATGATTTACAACCAATCAGAGTTTAATTTACGCTGTGAATGGGGTGTACAAGGAGTTGCTCAACTCGCTTCTATCAGTGATGTAATTGTAATAGTTGACGTTCTCTCTTTTTCTACCTGCGTGGAAATTGCCACCAAGAACGGCGCGATAATTTTTCCCTACGCAATGAGAGATGAATCTGTCATAGATTATGCCAAATCAGTGCAAGCAGAGTTGGCAAGTCATAGACAACGTTGGACTACAACTGGGTATTCTCTCTCGCCAAAATCTGTGGCTCAGATTCCTGCTGGAACTAGACTAGTTTTACCATCACCTAATGGTTCTTTTCTGACTTTACATACTGGAAATACACCAACTTTGGCTGGTTGCTTGCGAAATTGCCAAGCTGTAGCGCAGTTTGCTCAAAAGTATGGTGATAAAATCGCTGTGATTCCTGCCGGTGAAAGATGGAAAGAAGATGGTAGCCTAAGACCTGCATTTGAAGATTTAATTGGTGCTGGGGCAATTCTTAGTTATTTACATGGCAGTTTATCACCTGAAGCTGAAGTTGCTGTGACAACATTTCAGGCTTTCCAGCACGATTTAATAGGGTACTTGAAAAAATGCAGTTCGGGTAAAGAGTTGATTGAAAAAGGTTTTGAGTCAGATGTTGAACTGTCATCTGCTTTTAACATCAGTGATTGCGTGCCTTTGTTTAGCGATAATGCCTATGTAAATTCCTGGTACAAGGTTAATTAGGTATCACAGTTTAATTACGCATATGCCATATTTAGATGCCTTTGTCTTGCCAAGTTACTCTTATGTTTTTCCCAAGTAATAGTTGTGTCGATAATCTCGTCTAAATCATCGTGCTTCGGCTGCCAGCCCAAAACCCTACGGATTTTATCAGCACAAGCTGCAACACAGGCAGGATCGCCCGGACGGCGTGGTGCGGCAATAACGGGAAAATCTACACCAGAAATAGCCTTGACTCTCTCAATAACTTGTCGCACACTGTATCCTTGCCCATAACCGCAGTTAAAAATTTGGCTTTCACCTCTTTTTTCTAAGTAATCCAAAGCATCTAAATGAGCAGTCGCCAAATCCTCGACATGGATATAGTCTCGGATTGCGGTTCCATCAGGCGTAGGAAAATCAGTACCAAAAATTCGTACTTCTGGCTTACGCTTGAGTGCCGCATCACAAGCAGCCCGAATCAAGTGAGTGGCATTCGGTGACATTTGCCCCAATAGTCCACGTGGTTCAGAACCTGCTACATTGAAGTAACGTAAAATTACGTAGTGCATTGAAGATGCTGCCGCATAGTCCTGGATCAGCCATTCACTCATCAACTTTGAACGTCCGTAAGGATTAATCGGCTGTGTAGGGTTCAACTCAGTAACAGGATTTTCTTCTACTTCCCCATAGACTGCGGCTGTGCTGGAAAAAATGAACTTGTTAACACCCATAACGCTACAGCAGCGCAGTAAATTTAAGGTGTTGCGGGTGTTGTTTGCGTAGTAGTCGAGGGGATGAGCTAGTGATTCTGGAACAATCAGACTAGCGGCGAAGTGTAAGACTGCGCTGAATTCATGCTGGGCAAAAATTTGATAAAGATGCCCGGTGTCTACTAAATCGCCAATAATTAGTTTCCCGTGTAGTACGGATGCTGGTGAACTTGTAGAGCAGTTGTCATAGACTACGACATCATAACCAGCTTCCCCTAGTTGACGAACTACATGGGAACCAATGTAACCAGCACCGCCAGTTACCAATATTTTCTTTTTCATTTCTTTTTCCTTATCTACCTTTACCTAACAAAACTACTCGAATGGTTTTGAAGGCGATCGCTAAATCCAACCAAATGGAATAATTTTTGATGTAATACAGATCGTAAGAAAGCTTTTCGTAAGCATCTTCGATAGATGCTCCATAGGGATACATAACCTGTGCCCAGCCTGTAATTCCCGGTTTTACCAAATAGCGTATTTCATAGTAGGGAATCGCTTCTTTAAGTTTGACATCAAATTCTGGTCGTTCTGGACGAGGACCAATCAGACTCATTTCACCCTGTAAGACGTTCCAGATTTGGGGTAATTCATCAATACGCAACAAACGTAGCCAATATCCGATTCTGGTGATCCGTGGATCGCGTTGACTTGCCCACTGCGCCCCAGACTTTTCTGCATCTTGATACATGGAGCGAAATTTATAAACTCTAAATGGTTTACCGTACAACCCACTTCGCTGCTGACTGTACAATACTGGGCCAGGACTATCTAATCTAATTAGTAATGCAACCAATAACAGAAGTGGTGCAACTAATACTAGTAAAAAGAGGATCAATATGAGATCGACAACTCGCTTCAGTTTCATACTGAAGTAACCAGGCATTAGGTTAAAACCATCGCTAAAAGCCAACCATTTATCTTGTAGCAGCGATGAAGGAAGTTTATACCAAAATGTTTGGTAAACATCCGGCAATGTGTAAACCGGAATGCCTCGCAACCGCATTTGCATTAACTGTTGTGCTTGAGATTTGGAAAAATTTATCTGGGCTGTAACTATAACCCCAGACCAGGATTCTTGACTCCATTGCGACAAATCGCTCAGATTTCCCTGATAACTCAGATTGCTTTTTGGTAAGTCTATGGTTGTTT
Organism: Nostoc sp. NZL; assembly: GCF_015714705.1. NCBI lineage: Bacteria > Bacillati > Cyanobacteriota > Cyanophyceae > Nostocales > Nostocaceae > Nostoc > Nostoc sp. NZL. The sequence goes on from NZ_WBKL01000172.1 coordinate 42,875, forward strand.
GATTTTCTTCTGCTAGAACAGTCAACTTTCCTAAAGGATTAAGTACCAGCAATTTCTGTGCAAATTTAATGGCATTATCCTCTGCTCCTAGTATCAACCAACGACTTTTCAGAGCGTGCGATCGCACCCATTTCACTGCTATCACGCGCAATATTACTGACCAGATAGTAAAGATTCCCAAGCTAGGTAAGAAGACACTCCGCCACGATACCGGGTTATGTTGGGCAATACCTGACAAGTAAATTAGGGCAGAAACGAAAAATGCGATCGCAATGTTACAAACAATAATTCGAGCAGGCGCTCTTAAACCTGCAATTTGCCGATCTGGATGGTACGCATCTGCTAAATAAAACGTTGCAAGTGTCATGCACACAAATCCGTAAGGCAATGGATTGAGCCAATTTAAGGGTTGATCTAAACGCAACCATTGTGCGATCGCTAAACAAATGAGCAACCCAAAAATATCTCCTAACAAGAGCAATATCGGTAGGCTACGGACTATGTTTGGCAGTCTAGTATTGGCAGGAGAACTGACATAACTTGTAAGAGTCATTGATTTTTCTGATTCTTCAGTATCCTGGTATTTATTTGTTTGTTAAAGGCAGCAAGAGGTTTAAAGATGGTAGTAATAAAGACTAGTTTGATTGTATCAAAAATTACAGAAGCGAGAAATTTTTATAATACACTATGTTTCAAGTGAATGGGGTATTGGGTATTACGGATTGCAAAAGGAATTGCCAGCGGTTTTACGTACTATATTTTTAATATATACATCTTACTTACGTTCGCTGTCGAACTTAGACTACAGGTTTCAATTTGTTACCTTTATATTTGCATGATGCCATGAATGTAGTCAATATGAACTTTAAATTTAAATAATTAGCGTAGATTTACTTTGAAAGTACGTATTGACCGAGTGATCAACTCGTGAAAAAGATTTATTAAAACTGCTGAACTACTGCTATAAACCGGATATAGAAGATTACAAGTTGTGCCAATACTGTAATACTAGTATTCTCTAATTTAAGTCGGTCGACGTAAATATTTGTAGTTGGGATAAAGCAAAATTTAAGAGCCAAAAAGCCTGATATAGAAGGAACTCAGCCTATTTAATTTTGATTTGCATAGTTTGGTTTATTGGGCCAACTTACTTGTCATCGTTTACATTTTTATAAATGCTTAGTTAATTTTATAACCCCAGCATCTATTTACATATTTTGAGTATTAATGCTTAAATAAGAAAAATACTCTTAAATATACTACAATCAAACCGAAATTGTTTAATTTGAATATCCGTAGCCTTATATACTAGTATATAAGGCTATCTGAAGGTTAAAATTTTATTTAATTCAGATACTTGTCGAAGTAATATAAAATCTCAGAGAAAGAATATTAAAAATACCTTGACATTTAGATAATGTTTCTGGGATAAAACTAAAAAGATGTAACAAAATAAGAAAGTAAATATAAAAACACAGTAATTTTAATATTTTTTATACATTATTTTACATGCATTTATACTTAAGGATGTCAAAATTACTGTCTTAGACTGCCAAATTTGATTGTGAAGCAAAATTAGTAAGTATTTTAGGTATTCGCAATATATTCCATGCCCTCTAACCAAGAAGACCAAAACTCCCTAGATTTGCAACAATATTCGCTGATCCTGAAAAGGCGTTGGTTAGTCATAGCTGCGGTGACTGCCTCTATTTTTGGACTGTCAGCTTTAACTGCCATCAGACAAAAACCAATTTATGAAGCAGAAGGCAAGTTGCTCTTTAGTAAAACTGACCGTGTTTCTTCGCTGACAAGTCCCTCGGCACAAGTTGGAGAGTTGAGCAGTGTGACTCAACTCAGCAGCCCGTTGGATACAGAAGCAGAGGTAATTCGTTCTAACCCGATAGTTGAAAAAACTATCGCTAGTCTCAACTTGGTAGGTAAGCAAGGAATACCCTTAGAAATAGATGAGTTTCTCAAAAAAATCAAAATTAAGATTGTCCGGGGTACAGATATTTTGGCGATTTCCTACAGCAGTAGCAATCCCAAAGAAGCCGCAGATGTTGTGAATTTGCTGATGAGATATTACCTGGAGAATAATATTCGCATTAACCAAACCCAAGCGACAGTGGCACAGAAGTTTTTGACTAAGCAATTGCCTGAAGTTGAAGCAAGGGTAGTTAAATCAGAGGCAGCTTTGCGTCGGTTTAAAGAAGAAAATCGGGTAATTGCCTTAGAGCAAGAAGCGGCAAAAGGAGTGGACAGACTTGCGGATTTATCAGACCAGATTACCCAAGCTCAGGCAAATTTAACGGATGCTGAGACTCGCTCACAACTTCTGCAACGTCAATTGAGATTGAATTCCCAGCAGGCTGTGGATACGGGGAATTTAAGTCAATCAAAAGCTGTGCAGGAGGTATTAACAGAATACCAGCAAGTGCAAAATCAGTTAGCAGTAGAACAGACTCGCTATACAGACAAACATCCTGCGATCGCTAATTTATTAGCAAAAGAAGCAGCCCTGAAAAAGCAGCTAGAGACTCGAATTTTTGAGAATGCAGGCAGAGAAAAATCTGTACCAGCGCAGAATTTAGGGATGGGAGAACTCAAGCAGACCCTACTGGCCCAACTGGTACAGTCGGATGTAGAACGGTCAGCATTAGCTAACCGAGTTACAGTTTTGCAGAATGCATACGCACTTTCCCAAAGACGATTGAGTGTCTTACCCCAACTGCAAGAAAAACAGCAGCAGCTAGAGCGACAGTTGCAAGTAGCGAGGTCTACCTATGAAGAACTGCTGAAGCGATCGCAAGAAGTCGAGGTAGTAGTAAATCAAAATGTCGGTAATGCCAGGGTAGTATCTGCGGCTTTACTTCCTAAAAAAGCTGTTTCTCCCAAAATTGCCCTTTACCTGGCGCTAGGTGGATTTGTGGGAATTTTGCTGGGTGTAGGGTTAGCTCTGATGTTAGAAGCTATGGATCAATCTCTCAAAACTCTTGAGCAAGCCCAGCAGTTATTAGGTTATCCTTTACTCGGTACGATTCCTCACTTGGGTCAAAAAGCTAAAAATGGTGGGGAAGCTTTAGTAGAACTGCCAGTGAGAGATAATCCATATTCGGGAGCAAGTTCAGCCTTTGAGATGCTTCAGACAAACCTGGATTTTACCATCTCTGATAAACCACTAAAAGTAATTGCCGTAGTTAGTTCAACTCCAGGTGAAGGTAGATCATTTGTGGCTGCAAATTTGGCAGTAGCTAAAGCACACATGGGACGCAGAATCCTATTAGTAGATGCGGATATGCGTCACTCCTGCCAACAGGAAATCTGGAAATTATCTAACCCAGTCGGACTAAGTAATGTTTTAGTTGGTCAAGCGGAGTTTCGTAGCACCACCCAAGAAGTATTAGTTAACTTGGATCTATTAACGGCTGGGACAATTCCACCCAACCCCGCAGCATTGCTAGATTCACAACGCATGGCTTTGTTAATTCAAGAGGCAGCCAAAGACTATGATTGCGTCATTATTGATACTCCTGCCTTGAGTTTGTTTGGTGATGCACTGATGCTGGGCAAGATGGCAGATGGGATATTGCTGGTTGTACGTCCTGGAGTGCTTGATTGTGCTGTTGCTAAGAGTACGAAGATGATGCTTGAGCAAGCGCGATCGCGTGTTTTGGGAATGGTGATGAATGGAGTTACTGCTGATAGCGGTTTTATTTACTACAACCAGAAGAGTTATTACGACAAAAATAGCAGCGATGCCTACGGCGGCAAGCTGCGGAATGGTAAGGGTGAACTGAAGTTTCCCAATATACGCATTTCCTAATCCCTTGATAGCGATTTAACTTAACTATTTTAGTATTTTTGCGTTAATGCTTGTATTAAAAGAGAATATTTTTGGTGAAAAATAGCTTACTTAAGAACGGTTTTTACAACTCAATAACAGGATTAATCAAAATAGGGCTAGGCATACTAATTATTCCTATACTAATTCGCCTGTTGGGAATTGAAGAGTATGGACTATGGACTCTAGCTTCTGCTGTGGTGGTAATGGTTACTTTAGCTGAAGCGGGTCTATCCACAGCCACAACTGTATTTGTTTCTCAAGACTTAGGAAAGAAAGATGTTGATGGACTATCGCAAACCTTGACTGTCACTATTGGGGCAATGCTAATATTGGCAACTTTAGCAGTAGTTGCTCTTTGGATGGGTGCTGAACCGATTATGAATTTATTTCCTAAATTGGGTCAGTTACAACAGTTAAAAGTTATACAGGCTATCAAAATTGGTGGGTTAGTAGTAGCGGCGCGATTGTTGCAACAAATTTTGATTGGTGTCGAACAAGCCCATCAGCGCTATGACTTAATGAATGTGCTGAATACAATACAGTCTGTGCTACTCAATGTCGGAATGTTGATTGTAGTTTGGCTAGGAGGTCGCACAGTTGAGTTAATGCAGTGGCAGGCTGGAGTCGGTGTAGTGACTTTGGTCAGTCATATCTGGGTAGTGCGATCGTTACTCCAAAATATGAACCTGCGTCTGAGTTGGAATCAAAACAAAGCAGTAGCAGTAGGAGGCTACAGCTTAATGATGTGGTTAAACACATTGGGAAGTATGCTTTTTAGTCGAGGCGATCGGCTGATTGTTGGTAGCTTGTTAGGTACCCAGGCGCTTGGAGTTTATGCAAGTATTACTGATATCACCGCACAAATCAACTCATTTTCTGCATTACCTGTACAGCCTTTGCTTCCCACTTTAAGCAATCTAATTGGACAGCAAAACATTAATCAGCGTCAACTAGAACAGCAACTTAAACAAGCTACACAAATCAATGGATTAGTTGCTTTGGGAATGGGAGCAACTCTCATAACACTCTCTCCATTAATTCTCAAACTATTATTTTCTGAGCAAACTGCAAGTCAATACTTAATTATCTTCTGTATTGCAACAGCAATTTACGCACTTTATTCGTGTCATGCAGTCGGCTACTATTCTTTGTTAGGAACAAATGCAGTTAAGGCTTGTGCATTGATTCAACTGCTAGGCAGTTTTTCGTCACTAGGATTAATCGCTATTGGTGCTTATAATTTTGGCTTAATAGGAGCAATTCTAGGTAATTTGGGATATCTCACAACCTTTCTGGTAACTGTCTTTGGAATGAAACGTTTATCTGTGTCTTATACTCTCTGGTTTAAATGGCTATGGTTTCCATTAATTTGGTTTTTTATAGTTGTATTATTGAGCTTTCAGCTTCCAAATGATTATATACTAAGATGTATTATATGTTCGATGCAAACAACTATTATATTGACATGGTTTGCTATTAGCAATAACTACAAGTTCTCATCTATCAAAAAATATATCGCCGTTAAAAAATAAGCTTTACAGCTATATTTTATAAATGATTATTAAGCTTAAAAAATAATTCAGGGTTGTATTCATGGATATAATAATTTGTACTTACAATAACGCTAATTTACTAGATCGTGTTCTTACAGCCCTTTCCTTATCAAAAGTATCTCCTAGCTATCAATGGACAGTTTTAGTTGTAGATAATAACTGTACAGATGATACTAGTGCTGTTGTTGAAAAACACATTAATTTACAACGAATACCTAGCTTGTTTAGGATAGTAGAGCAAAAACAAGGATTAACTCACGCCCGTTTATGTGGAATTAAAAATACAACTAGTGAATGGCTCGCTTTTGTTGATGATGATTGCCTGTTATCAGAAGACTGGATAGATAAAGCAACACGATTTGCTGCAACTCATCCAAATTGTGGTGCTTTTGGTGGCAAGGTAGTTCTCGATTGGGAAATAACTCCTTCCCCCATCCTTGTCAAACATTCAGGTAAATATGCAGCCTATGAACGCGGCGAAACTTCAAAACAGTTAAATCGGGGTAATTACCAGATTCCAGGTGCAGGTTTAGTTATTCGTAGAACTGCCCTTGATAAAAGTGGCTGGTTAGATAAACAATTACTCAACGATAGAGAAGGAAAAAAGCTAAGTGCAGGAGGAGATTCAGAGATAGTTTTACGAATTCTGAACGCAGGTTATCAACTTTGGTATACGCCTGATTGTGTGCTGCATCATTTTATCCCCACAAAGCGCATATCAGAAACTTATCTTTTTAACTTAATGTATGGTTTTGGTGCCGCAGCTCCTTACATTGCTGCTATGCGTTGGAACCGTTCTTATTATATTTGGTTGCTTGTATCTATTCTCCGAATTTTCAAGGGGTTTTTGCAAGTAATTGCTTGCTATATTAAAGCTTCAATTAATCCGAACAATAAAGCAGAAGCATTAATCATGTGGAATTGGACTAAAGGTCAAATTTATAGTTTATTTACTATTGTCAGGATGGATAAACAAGAACATATAATCTGGTTAAGCTTATTTCAAAAATCATTGAATACCTAAGTATAGAATTAGACAAGAATTAGATAATGACTTTAAACTTATCAAGTGTCCAAAACAACTATCAAAAGTATATTTTGCTATTTGTTGGAATAATTATATGGCTAAACATTCCGATAATTGGAGTTTTACCACTAGTTTTATTTGTATTTCTCAATAGAAACTCAAAATCTTATAGCCTAGACAGCTTACTCAATAATTCTATACTTCTGCTAGTTGCAGTAACCGTCACTCTTTTTTGTTGTCTTATAGATATTCAAGCTGATACTGAGCAATATTTAATAGCATATCGAGATTGTAATGGTGATAATCCTATAGAATGTTTTAAATCAGACATTTTTCCATTTGAACCAGGTTTTTATTTGCTCGCTTCTATATTATTTATTATTTGTAATGGTTCGGAACTGGGCTTTCTATTATTTTGGTCTTTTATTATTAATTTTCTGACATTTTTCGTAATCTCTAAGGGATTTTCAAAAAAATATTATGCTTTACTGATATTTTTTATATTACTAAATCCGGCATTTTATCTTCAAGCATTTATAATGCGCCAATTTATGTCAAGTGCTTTTTTTTTGTGTGCATTAGTTTCTAAAAAAAATAAGGTAACTTGTATTTTATTCCTGCTTTTAAGTATTTTAAATCATTACTCTATACTCCTTTATTTACCTATAATAATCATGCAATTCGTTGATGTAAAGAGCTTATTACAATATAAATATTTTAATAAAATCATTATTTTACTTAAATATACCAGTATTAGTTTATTTGCATTTGGATTAATATATTCTGTGAATCAAGCTACTATCGCATCTCTCTTTGATAGAATTAGTAGTATTCCCCAACTTAGTTTCTTAGCTGCTAAAAGTTCATTTTTTGTAAAAAATCAATTGGCGAGTATAGGTTTCCTGGCTCATTTAGTGCTTGTAGCCTTTCTTGGTTATTTTTATATAAATTTATCACGAGATAATTACATTGAGACAAGTTTAAATTGTTGCCTTACTTCAGAAGAAGAACATTTAGACCTAAGTATGTTATGTCTTTATGTATTGCAGTCAATTTTATTTTTATTTACGCGCAATCTTGATTACCTTCCTTTGAGATTGAGTCTTATACTTCTATCGTTTTTAGGAATTTTCTTCTATTTACCTTTAGAAAGAAAGAGTAAGCTTAAACCACCAATAAAATTTTGGTCTATGGTTATTTTAGTTACCTTATTGTTTAGTTACTTTATTTATTTTTTACAAGCTAATTCTGGTAAAAATGTTACATTTAATTATTTAGAAGGGCGTCTGTTTACATCATCTATTGTAGATTATATTGATTTGGCTATTTCTCGGTGGTAAATAACTCTCTACAAGTTTAAAAATTCATGAATAACCTAATTCAAGTTGATGTAATTACTCTGACAAAAAATTCTTCCAATTGTATACTTAAAACTTTAAATAGTGTTAGTATGCAAGATTATAAATATATAAATCACATTATTATTGATGGACATTCAACAGACGAAACAGTTTCCCTTATCAATCGATATAATCATAAAAAAATAATAACTATATTTCAGCAAAATGGTACTGGAATTGCTAATGCTTTTAACGCAGGATTAACGAAATCATCAGGTAATTTATTGATTTTTTTAAATTCTGGAGATACTTTAGTTAATGAAGCAGTAATTACTAAAATTGTAGATTCTTATGTAAAACAAAAGTGGCTTTGGGCATTTGGAGAAACTATTTCTATGAGCCGGAAGCAATACTTAAAACGACATATCAAACAGTATATTCTTTGGGATCAAAACTTATTTTTATCTCGTAATCCTATCTGTCATCAGTCTACTATTTTTTCTCAAAAGCTTATCCAGAAAGTCGGCTTATATGATGAGCAGCTAAATTTAGAAATGGATTATGATTTTAATATTAGAGCCTCCTTGATTGCTCAACCACACCTGCTATATTTTCCAATTTCTTACTATGACACTACAGGCGTATCTTCTATAAAAGTCTTTAAACATTATAGAATACACAGAAAGTTACGTAAAAAATACTTTCCGCTATCTCCTATTAATAGCTTGAAAACTGATAGTCTGTGCTTTTTAAAAGCATGTATGCGCTTTCTGATGATCCCGATTAAAATATTCTTGTAACTTAAATTGTTATTTCTCCAAAATAAATTCAATATCATAGCTAAATGTAATATGTTAGTTGAACCCAAAGTCAAGACTTTTCCTTCTGTAACTGTAGCCATACCAACCTATAACGAGGGAAATTATATAGAAAACCTGGTTTTAGGGTTTTTAAGAACAAGTTATCCCAACTTAATCGAGATATTTGTGGCTGATGGTGGCAGCAATGATGGCACTCAAGAAATAGTCAAAAAACTATCAGATAAAGACGTACGAGTTAAATTAATACACAATCCTCAAAAAATCCAATCGGCTGGTCTTAATTTGATTTTCTCTGAATCTGTAGGTGATATTTTTATTAGAATTGATGCTCATTCCGATTATGCACCTGACTACATTGAAAGATGTGTAGAGGCTTTGCTAGAATCAAAAGCTAGCAATGTTGGTGGAGCGCAGCGTTTTGTTGCACAAACTTCCTTCCAAGCTGGTGTTTCCCTTGCATCCAAAAGTTTTCTTGGTAATGGTGGAGCTAAATATAGAAATCCCAACTATACAGGTTATGCGGATACAGTTTATTTAGGGTGTTTCTGGAAAAAGAGTTTACTAGAAATACAAGCCTATAATTTAAAAGCAAGTTCTAATGAAGATGCTGAATTAAACTTAAGATTAAAAAAAGTATTTGACACAACACAAATTACTAATCAAGATGCTGAATTAAATCAAAGATTAATTGCTCAAAATAAACAAGCAATATATATTGACTCCAAAATTCGTGCTTGGTACTACCCTCGAAAAAGCTGGAAGTCTTTGTTTATTCAATATTTTAAATATGGTAGAGGTCGCTATTTAACAAGTACAAAACACCAAATCAAATCGCAGTTGAGGGGTTTGCTACCTTTTGTATTTATATCTACTGTCATCTTACTGCTGATTGTTGATTTACTATTTCCTAAGCTAGGTCTGCCTATAGAAATATTAATTACAATAGGTTTATTTTTGCCTTTTTTAGAGAGTTTAAGAGTTAATTTGATATACTGGAAAAGCTTTCCTTCCGAAATTTGGCGAGGTAATGAAGATAAAATTCCATCATTTTTTAGTTGTTGGTTTTTTTGTGGTACCACTTTATTAAGTATGCCGATTGCTCACTTTTCTGGATATGCATATCAATTATTTCGGCAGAAAATTATGAGAGTAAAAACTTGGTAAATTAATATATTATATATTTATCGATTAATTAATATGCAAAATAAGTAAGCGTAGCATAAGTTGGCACAATAAAACCAAACTATGGGAAGAAAGCTAAACAGAACTAAAACACCTTTTTCCCATACCTTATCTCAACTATAATTATTTTTATCAAATCATGTTTTACATTCCCATTTGATATAACCCAACTTCGTAAGCTTTTAAAAGAGTACTAAAACCTCCCTCAGCAATTAGTTTTGTAATAGGCTTTTGATTAAAAGTAACTATTTTGCTAGCTAATTTTTGAGGAAGTTTTACAGTGAAATTGCTCTGAGTATTATTGTGATTAACAACTATCATCACAAAATTTTTAGTATTAGGAATAGAGAATAATTTAACTTCTATGTTTGAGTGATTTACTTGTACTGGATTATTTGAATCTTCCCCTCTAACGATTGCAGGAATGTAATCTCGAAATTCCTGAATAGTAGGATACAAAACTGACTCATTCCAGAAATGTGAAGAACGGTAGTGCGTCCAAAATAGCAGTCCGTCAGCCCCTGTAAGGACTGATAAATAAAACATATAGCGAAATTCTGCCTTTGTTGGTAGTCGTTTTTTGAACTGATTACTGCTATAAGCCTGTAGTACGTTCCAAAATTTTTTATTTTTAACATCAGCTAGAGAAATGACTTTATAGATTGCCTTGCGGTAAGATAATACCCATTCAAATTCTGGAACTCCCTCCTCGCAAGGATAACGATCCCACATCAGTATATCCATTGCATCGGCGTAAGATTCGATTTTTTTTATGCCAGCAAAAACTAAAGCAACTGGCTTAGTTTTATCTTCTTTTTTAATAGCTTTGTATACCTTTTTTAATAAATCTGGAGAGAGTGGTGTAGGTTTTTTCATCTCTGGTTCATCATAAAGATACCAACCATAAACGGAAGGATGGTTTTTATAAGTACGAATAAAATTTTTTACTCCTAATATATTTTCTGATTCAACTAGGGGACGATAAATCTCTAATAAAACTTTTACTCCTGCTTTCTTAGAGGTATCCAGAAATGCTTGAATTTTTCTCTTGTCTGCTTCTCCTACATAAGGTATTAATAGATCAATTCCTTTAGAAGATACTTGAGTTGAAACATCAATATTGTAAATGTGGTCATACCAGCCTAAGAAAAAGGGTAAATTTCTTTTCCGATGAACTGTTAAATATTTGGTAGTATTGAAACTCAAAAGAATGCTGCTAGTACTAGCTACTATGAAACTAGGAATCAAGGCTATAAATTTACGTCGCGTTATGATCATCAAATATCAAGTTTCAGAAAAATTTAGGAACAAAGCTAGAGACATTGCGCCAAAGCATTTTGATGCTTTGGCGTTGGAGATTCAGCAAAAAGTCGATCTTCTGCTTCTGGTGATAGTTTCTCTACGCGCAGCGTATCGTAGAGAGCGCTTGGGGCGTTACCAAGTGTCATTTGTGGCATGAAAATCCCCTATCGCGCGTGCTGGCTCACTAGTCCCACAGAATTTATGGCTTTATTCTGGCGACTAACGCCTTTGTTCATAAAATCAAAAAAAATGGAAAAGTCCTGTCAGCAAAAACCACCTTGAGCCAACAGAGGGGATTAATATTTTATATATGGGATGGTGAGCAAGATTGCAGCAATTGTGAGTTTAACCAATGGGGTAGAGATTTGAACTGGCAATCATCAATTCAAAGCTCTGAGGTTAATCAAATGTCACATTCATGGGTTTGGCAGTATTTGGTTTTATTGATTGTATCTTGTAAATTTCTCAAGGGAATTATCTGAAAATTAGTTCCATCTTGAACCGCCGCAGTGATGTAGGCAAACTTTTTTCCACGATAAAATTGGTCGCGACCAATTTTTGTAACATACTGGGACTGCTTGAAGTCATTGGCAATGTTTAAATTGTAAATATTTTCTAGTAGTTTGACTCCTTTGGCATTTTTTGTGCTGAATTTGATGCTTGAGTCACGACTAACGGTTATTCCTTCTTTAGTCACTGTCCCATTTTGAGAAGTGACATCAGCATAAAAGTATAAATTTCCCTTTGTACCATCGTAGCCGTGGGCTTCGCTGTTGTATCTCAAAGTTGGTAGTTGCGATCGTGTTTTTGCCCACTTAACAACGGTGCTAATGTTTTGATCTGGAAGCGCATTTGCAGGAGTGATAGCTAAAATAACTGCGATCGCAGACAGAGTAGCATTGAATAAATAGTTAAATTTATAACTTTTGTACATCGTATTTTCCGGTTAAAGAATGTTGATAGCAAACGCTTAACCCATCACAAGTTAAGAATTATTTCCAGGGTGACGTTATTTATTGATACCCATTTGCTAGTAGCAAAAACAACTTAACATTGACTAATGACTACTGTCCACTGAGATTGCTAAAGGCAATTTGGTTTCAACTAAAATTTTGTATAAGTTGTAATAATCGTAGAGTGGACACTGCCACAAACATCACAATAAGGGTTTTCGGCATCAGTAGACCATGCTTACCCTATTACTTAGTTACAAAACTTAGATTTTGTCTCAGCCAAACAAGAGTATGTACTTTTAAGACTGGATGTATCTAAGCTACAGGTTCTACACACTTCTTAATAAACCAGCCTTGAGAACGCAAAACGTTCTAATCTAAAAGCTAACTGGGTTAATTTACTGGCAGTTTTGCAGGCAGTACTCTCAAGCTCATAAAGCACAGACGCACCGATGTGTCAAGCCTCAAAGCGACCCAGACTTAACACATAAATGATTATGATGGGAGTTTTACAAATCCGATGAGTGTTAAGGCAAGTGGTGGAAGCTCAGTTGCGCGTCCGCAACTATATCAAACCCTAGCTGTAGCGACAATTACCCAAGCCGAGCAGCAAGACCGCTTTTTGGGAAGTGGTGAGTTAAATGAACTCGCAAGCTATTTTGCATCTGGTGCAAAGCGTCTAGAAATTTCCCAGACGCTGACGGATAATGCCGAGATTATTGTATCTCGCGCTGCCAACCGGATTTTTGTCGGTGGTTCGCCAATGGCTTTTTTAGAAAAGCCCAGAGAAGCAGAACTAGTAACTGCTGGTGGTGGTGCTAATGTTCAACAAGGGATGCAACTGGGAACTGTAACCTACGTTGAAAGTCGTGGTGGGTTCCTAGAAAATTTACGCTCAATATTTAACTCATCCCCCAGTGGTCCGACACCTCCAGGTTTCAGACCAATTAACATTGCTCGATATGGCCCAAGCAACATGGCCAAGAGCTTGCGGGATTTATCCTGGTTCTTGCGCTACGCTACTTATGCGATCGTTGCTGGCGACCCCAACATCATAGCGGTGAATACACGGGGTCTGCGGGAAATAATTGAAAATGCCTGCTCTGGTGAAGCAACGCTGGTAGCTTTGCAAGAAATCAAAGCCGGGTCGCTTTCCTTTTTCCGCAAGGATGCTGAGGCTACAGAAATTGTGTCTCAGTACATGGATGTTTTGCTAACAGAATTCAAAGCAGCCACACCTTCAAATAAAGTCCGCCAACGCCCCTCTAGCGACCAGCAAGGGTTGCAACTGCCGCAAATTTACTTTAATGCGGCAGAACGGCGTCCCAAGTTTGTGATGAAAACTGGGTTGTCAAGTAGCGAAAAAAATGAGGTAATCAAGGCTGCATATCGGCAAATTTTTGAGCGCGACATTACCCGTGCTTATAGCTTGTCCATATCTGACCTAGAATCCAAAGTGAAAAATGGCGACATCTCCGTGAAAGAGTTTGTCCGTCGTCTAGCTAAATCTCCCCTTTACCAAAAACAGTTTTACCAGCCTTTTATTAACAGCCGAGTCATTGAACTGGCTTTCCGTCACATTCTAGGACGAGGCCCAAGTAGCCGTGAAGAAGTACAAAAATACTTCTCAATTATTTCTAACGGTGGTCTGCCAGCCTTAGTAGATGCCTTAGTAGATTCTGCTGAATACGGCGACTATTTTGGCGAAGAAACAGTACCCTACCTGCGGGGTCTGGGACAAGAAGCACAAGAATGTCGCAACTGGGGGCCGCAGCAAGACCTGTTTAACTACAGTGCGCCTTTCCGCAAGATACCTCAGTTTATTACCACATTTGCTGCTTACGAACAACCACTACCAGACCAACATCCCTATGGTTCTGGTAATGACCCCTTGGAAATTCAGTTTGGGGCGATTTTCCCGAAAGAAACTCGCAACCCTAGCACCCGTCCGGCTCCTTTTGGCAAGGATACCAAGCGCATCCTGATTCACCAAGGGGCAGGGATTAATAACCAAAATAGTAATCCCAAAGCGCGGGGTGAAGTTCCTGGTACCCTTGGACCCAAGGTGTTCAAGTTAGACCAGCTACCTGGTACTGTTGGTAGAAAGGCTGCCAAAGGTTCTAGCGTCAGATACTCCGAAAGCTCCACGCAAGCATTGATTAAAGCTGCTTACCTGCAAGTTTTCGGTCGCGATCTCTACGAAGGTCAGCGCCCGAAGGTATTGGAAATCAAGCTGGAAAACGGCGACATCTCTGTGCGGGAGTTTATCCGTGCTTTGGCTAAGTCGGATGTATTCCGCAATCTGTACTGGTCATCGCTCTATGTTTGTAAAGCGATCGAGTATATTCACCGCCGCTTGTTGGGTCGTCCGACCTATGGTCGTCAAGAAATCAACAAGTACTTTGACATTGCTGCGAAGCAAGGCTTTTACGCGGTGGTTGATGCCATTATTAACAGCGTAGAATACACCGAAGCATTTGGTGAAGATACAATTCCTTATGAACGGTATTTGACTCCTGGTGGTGTATCAGGGCGACAATTGCGCGTTGGTACCATTCGTGAAGATGTTGCGGCGAAAGTTCACAAGGAAGTAACACCAAGTTTTGTGACATTGGGTACAGTCACAGAAAAACGGTCAGAACCAGATATTCAGTTCCGCATTAACCAAGGTGTCAGCAAGCAACGCGAACAAACCAAAATCTTTAAGCTGGTGGCTAATACCAGTGACAAAGTTGCAGTGCAAACTTTGATTAGTGCTGCATATCGTCAGATTTTTGAGCGCGATATTGCTCCCTACATCGCCAAAAACGAATTTACGGCGTGGGAAAGCAAGCTAGGGAATGGCGAAATCAGTGTGAAGGAGTTTATTGAAGGTTTGGGTTACTCTAACCTCTACCTGAAAGAATTCTACACACCCTACCCCAACACCAAGGTGATTGAGTTAGGAACCAAACACTTCTTGGGACGTGCGCCACTAGACCAAGCAGAAATCCGCAAGTATAACCAGATTTTGGCTACTCAAGGTATTCGTGCTTTTATCGGTGCATTGGTAGATAGTGTGGAATATAACCAGGTCTTTGGTGAAGATACGGTGCCTTACCGTCGCTTCCCAACCCTACCTGCGGCAAACTTCCCGAATACAGAGAAGCTGTACAACCAGCTTACCAAGCAAAATGATGACGTAGTTGTGCCTAGCTTTAAGCCAGTGCAACCGCGTGTAGGAGTTAGTAACGATACGCCGCTTTTGGCGCAGGCGATCGCAAATTCAGCGCAAACAAATGGTATAAACCAGAGCAAGCCCTCCTTTGCTGAACTGGGTCGTTCCTACAACGACGTTACCGGACAAACTGTGGAATTGGGTGTGCGTAAACATGCACGCATTTACCGTCTAACGGAAAGCACCAACCAAGCCGAAATACAACAGGCAATCAACGCCATTTACCGCCAAGTGTTGGATGTATTTAGCGGTGAAGTACCTGATAATTTCCGCCGTCCTGACCTAGAGAGCAAACTCCAGAATGGTGAAATTTCCGTGCGGGAGTTTGTGCGTGAACTAGCCAGTTCCCAAATTTATCGCCAGCGCTTCTTGTCACCTTATCCTCATGCCAAGGTCATTGAGTTCCTCTTCCGTCACCTGTTGGGGCGTACACCCGCAGATCAGGAAGAAATTCGCCAGTATCACAAGCTGCTAGCTGATAGTGGTTTGTCGACTGCTGTAGAAGCAATAGTCGAAAGCCCAGAATATAGCCGCTACTTCGGTGAAGATGTTGTGCCTTACAACCGCTTCCCATCTCTGCCAGTAGGTAACTAACTCGGCAGTGTTCAGGCGACTGAAGAGAAATTAGGGATTAGGGAATAGGGAATAAATTATTTCCTGTCCCCTGTCCCCTTCGTAACCTTTCGTAATACCGCTCTCAGATTGCAGCTAAAACAGGTAATTCTGAAAAGGAATATTACAAAGTGTTAAGAGCAGTCATAAATGCTCAACAGAATGCCGGAAAATGTTTTGCGGAAGGTAACTGAGTTTAAAAGCTTGCGTACTTGTGTGGACTCAAGAAAACTCGTAATTTATTAGCCGTAGCAGTTATGAAACTGTTGTGTCTAAAAGGACGAGAAGATAAACTCAGTGAACCAACTTTAAAGTCGCACCAGTTTAATCAAATCCTGGTTTCATTCGTATTGGAGGAATCCATTAATGAGTATTGTCACGAAAGCTATCGTGAATGCTGATGCAGAAGCCCGCTATCTCAGCCCTGGCGAGTTAGATCGGATCAAATCCTTCGTTGCAAGTGGTGAGCGCCGTGTGCGGATTGCTCAAATTTTGTCAGAAAATCGCGAACGGCTCGTTAAGCAAGCTGGCGATCAACTGTTCCAAAAGCGTCCTGATGTTGTGTCTCCTGGTGGTAACGCTTACGGTCAAGAATTGACTGCTACTTGTCTGCGTGACCTAGATTACTACCTCCGCCTCGTTACCTACGGTATCGTTGCTGGTGATGTTACCCCCATCGAAGAAATTGGTGTTATCGGTGCCCGTGAACTGTACAAGTCCTTGGGAACTCCTATCGATGGCGTCGCTGAAGGTATCCGTGGGCTGAAGAATGTAGCTGGTACATTGCTGTCTGGTGATGACGCTAGTGAAGCTGGTAGCTACTTCGACTACCTAGTTGGTGCTCTTCTAGGATAGGGTAAAGCTGTTTACTCACTGAAACAGAAGTATTGCAATACGGTTGGAAATAAGGAATTAACAACATGGCTCAAGACGCAATTACCGCTGTCATTAACTCCGCAGACGTTCAAGGTAAATACCTAGACTCTTCTGCTTTAGAGAAGCTAAAAGGCTACTTCGCCACTGGCGAACTGCGAGTACGTGCTGCTAGCACCATCAGCGCTAATGCTGCTGCGATCGTTAAAGAAGCTGTAGCAAAATCTTTGCTGTACTCTGACATCACCCGTCCCGGTGGTAACATGTACACCACCCGTCGCTATGCTGCTTGCATCCGTGATTTGGACTACTACCTCCGCTATGCCACCTACGCTATGTTAGCTGGCGATCCTTCCATTTTGGATGAGCGTGTATTAAATGGCTTGAAGGAAACCTACAACTCTTTAGGAGTTCCCGTTGGTGCTACTGTTCAAGCTATCCAAGCAATCAAGGAAGTAACCGCTAGCTTGGTTGGTTCTGATGCTGGTAAGGAAATGGGTGTTTACTTAGACTATATCTCTTCTGGCTTAAGCTAAGAACTAGTTTGCGCTTAAGAATTTAGGTGCGGCTTTATTAAGGTCTGGAAATCAACCGTGAGTGCTAGAACGTTATATTGCTTATCTTGGTAAATTATCAGCGATGAGTGTTGGTGGTCTAGTATTGATGTTTGATTTCCAGCCTTGGAATGATTAAAAGATTTGCACTCAAGATTTTGAGATAAAAAAAGTTTTCACAAAGTTTACAGGAGATTTTCAAAACATGGCCCGTTTTTTTAAAATTACTGCTCTAGTTCCTAGCCAAACCCGAATTCGTACCCAACGTGAACTGCAAAATACTTACTTCACTAAGTTAGTTCCCTATGAAAACTGGTTCCGCGAACAGCAACGCATTCAAAAAGCAGGCGGTAAAATCATCAAAGTAGAACTGGCAACTGGCAAGCAAGGTGCTAATGCTGGCTTGTCGTAATTCTGTAAATAGAACATTATTTTAGGGAATTGGTGAGAGGTCAGCAAAGACCTCTTTTTTGTTGATAATTGATACTACAAACAATCTGTTAATTAAGCATATAATTAGCTGCTACACAAACAAAGTATACCTGCGTGAACTTAATAAAATAACCTGCTTAGGCGGGTTTAGTCTATGTAGCAGCGATTGGGAGCATCCACTTTTGGCAGAAAGACTTAAATAGTTAACAAACCATTGAGATAAGCACAACGAATAGAGAGGATGTGATTAACACTATCAACATTCCACTGTGCGCCAGAAATTTTAATTCTCGCACCAATTTGTTTAATAGCAGATTCAACTGCTCCAGAACCAATAGAACAAAGTTGTTCAGCCTGGTAATAGGCATAGTTGACAATACGAGAGC